>NZ_JALNUQ010000059.1:0-24995 GCF_026540875.1 Sphingomonas sp. GM_Shp_2 | reverse complement strand
CCGGCTGTTCGGCCGCCCGTCCCCGCCCGTCCCGACGGTCGACTCCGGCACCCTGCTCACCGACCTGCTTGCCGACCTGGAACGTCAGCGCGACGCCCTGCTGCGCGAGGCGATCACCTTACGCGGCCACCGCGAACGGCTGGTCGCCGCCGACCACCGGCTGGAGGAAGCCGGTCAGTTCCTGCGCCTGGCCGAACAGGCGGTCGAGGCCGCCGCACGCGAGATCGCGGTGGACAATCCACCCCGCGCCGACCTGTTGCGCACCCGCGCCGGCGCTACGGTGCAGGAACGCCTGCGCGATGTGTTGACCCAGCTTCTCGTCACCCGCCAGGGCTGGATGACGCTCGACATCCTGCTGGACGGGCATGAAACGCTCGGCGCCGCGATCGGCCGCGCTGGCCAGACGATGATGGCCGCCTTGCGCACCGCCTTGGCGGCCCGCGCCGCACTTGCCGAGGGGCAGCGGATGACCGCGCAGGCGGCCGCCCTCGATCGTACCGCGCAGGCCGCCGCCGGTTCGGACCGGGCAAGCGCCACCCGCGCTCTGGACGATGCGGTGGAACAGATGCGTCACGCGCTCGCTGCCGCCACGACTGGATTTGCGGGCGCGCGATGATTACCCATGGCAGGGCGCCGTCGGGGCGCGCGCGAATACGGGGTAAGCGGTGAACGGCCTGATGAAATTCTTCTCGGACCTGTTCGGCACGGCACAGCCCGCGCCGTCCTCCCCGTCGTCATCGCCATCGCCCGCCCACCGCCCATCGGTGCCCCTCACGCCCGATCGCGCGCCCGCCGGCTTTTCCGCCGACGACCCTCGCCTGCCCGACGCGGCACGTCCTAAGGTCGCCGAACTGCTCGACCTCGCCACCCAGATCGAGCGGCACGCCAAGGATGATCCGCTGCTCGTCTCGGCACTGACCGAAGTACGCCAGATGCGCGACACGCACCTGCCGCAACTCGTCTCCAGCTATGCCGATATCCCCCCGGCCCACCGTGCCGAAATCTTCCGCCAGACCGGCCGCTCGGCCAGCTATGTCCTGACCGAGGGTCTGGAAAAGATGCTCGACCGGCTTCGCACGCTATGCCGCACCATGGCGCAGGACAATCTCGACAATTTCGCCGACAACCTGCGCTTCATCGAAACCCGCTACGGCAACCGCGATCCGCTGGGCTGAAGCGGCACAGGCTTCCATCGTGGAGCAGAGCCAAACGCTCCTGACCTCCCTCCTCACCCGTTCATCTCGAGTAACCGTCGAGTAGCGGCAAAGCCGCGTATCGAGACGGTGTATCGAGAGATCCGCTTGCCGCGCCCCGACACAAACGACCAGCAGCTCAAACAAGAGCGGCCACGACAACGCAAAACGGCCGCCCGGTCGCGCTTTCCGAAGAAGGCGACCGGGCGGCCGTTTTGTTGAACCATATCCAGGATATGGTGGGCGCGACAGGGATTGAACCTGTGACCCCACCCGTGTGAAGGGTGTGCTCTACCGCTGAGCTACGCGCCCGTAACCGGGAGACGGGCCTTTAGGCGGCACCTGCGCGCCTGTCCAGCCCAAAAAAACAGATTAGTTCACCGAGTCCTTCAGGCCCTTGCCGGCCTTGAACTTGGGCTGCGACGAGGCCTTGATCGTCATCGGTTCGCCGGTGCGCGGGTTGCGGCCGGTGGATGCCTTGCGCTTGGAAACCGAAAAGGTGCCGAAGCCGACCAGGCGCACTTCGTCGCCCTTCTTCAGCGCGGCGGAAATTGCATCGAACACCGCCTCGACCGCCTTTACCGCGTCCCCGCGAACCAGTCCCGACGTGTCGGCGACCGTGGCGATCAACTCCTGCTTGTTCATTCTGAAACCCCCCTTGCCGAATCATTTCGCTGTCGAAAGAATCGATGGACCGTGAAAGCCGTGGATAATGCGACGCCTTTACAGGCTGTCAAACAAATCCGGTAGGCCCCCGTGCGGCAGGATGGGTAGCGAAATCGTTTAGATTTCAAAGACCCGTAGCGGACGGTCGGCCGGAAGCGACGGAAAACCTCCGCTCCCGGCCGTGCCAACCTGCATCAGTGGTGCAGCTCGCCTCCGGCTGGCGCCACGCCCGATGGCGGCAGCGCGGCCAGTTCGTCCGCATCGGTCCAGTCGATCGCCTCCAACGGCTCGGTCAGCGCCAGACGCAGCACCTCGTCGACATGCGCGACGGGGACGATCTTCAGCCCTTCCTTGATGTTGGCGGGGATGTCGGCAAGATCCTTCTCGTTCTCCTGCGGGATCAGCACCGTCTCGATCCCACCGCGCAGCGCCGCGAGCAGCTTCTCCTTCAGCCCGCCGATCGGCAGCACCCGGCCGCGCAGCGTCACCTCACCGGTCATCGCCACCTCCTTGCGCACCGGAACCCCGGTCAGCGTGGAGACGATCGAGGTGACGAGGCCGATACCCGCCGACGGACCGTCCTTGGGCACCGCCCCTTCGGGCAGATGGATATGGATGTCCTTGCGGTGGAACAGGCTGGGCTTGATGCCGTAGCTCGGGCTGCGCGCCTGCACGAAGCTGAAGGCGGCCTGCACCGACTCCTTCATCACGTCGCCCAGCTTGCCGGTCGTCTTCACCTGTCCCTTGCCGGGCACCGTCACGCTTTCGATGGTCAGCAGCTCGCCGCCCACTTCGGTCCAGGCCAGCCCCGTCACCGCGCCGATCTGATGCTCGGTTTCCGACAGGCCGTGGCGGTACTTCTGCACGCCTGCGAACTCGTGCAGGTTCTCGGGCGTGATCGTCACGCTCTGCGTCTTGCCTTCGAGAATCTGGCGCAGCGCCTTTCTCGCCAGCTTGGCGACCTCGCGCTCCAGCGTCCGCACACCCGCCTCACGGGTGTAGCGCTGGATCAGCGCGCGCAGCCCTTCGTTGGTCAGCGTGAATTCGCCGTCCTTCAGGCCGTGCGCCTCGACCTGCTTGGCGATCAGGTGCCGCTCGGCGATCTCGACCTTCTCGTCCTCGGTATAGCCCTCCAGCCGGATGATCTCCATCCGGTCGAGCAGCGGCTGCGGCAGGTTCAGCGTGTTGGCCGTGCACACGAACATCACGTCCGACAGATCGATGTCGATCTCCAGATAATGGTCGTTGAACTTGCCGTTCTGTTCGGGGTCGAGCACCTCCAGCAGCGCCGACGCCGGATCGCCGCGGAAGTCCTGGCCCAGCTTGTCGATCTCGTCGAGCAGGAACAGCGGGTTGGACGTGCCGGCCTTTTTCAGGTTCGTCACGATCTTGCCCGGCAAGCTGCCGATATAGGTGCGCCGGTGGCCGCGGATCTCGGCCTCGTCGCGCACGCCGCCCAGCGACTGGCGGATGAACTCGCGCCCCGTCGCCTTGGCGATCGAATGGCCAAGCGAGGTCTTGCCCACACCGGGCGGGCCGACGAGGCACAGGATCGGCCCCTTCAGCTTGTTGGTGCGCGCCTGAACCGCCAGATATTCGACGATCCGGTCCTTCACCTTCTCCAGCGCATAGTGATCCTCGTTCAGGACCGCTTCGGCGGCAGGGATGTCCTTCTTGATCTTGGACTTCTTGCCCCAGGGCAGGCCGAGCAGCACGTCGAGATAGTTGCGCACCACCGTCGCCTCGGCGCTCATCGGCGCCATCGTCTTCAGCTTCTTCAGCTCCGACGTCGCCTTGGTACGCGCCTCCTTGGACAGTTTCAGCGTCGCGATCTTCTGCGTCAGCTCGGCGATCTCGTCGCCGTCGCCCTCGTCGCTCTCATTGCCCAGCTCGCGCTGGATCGCCTTCAACTGCTCGTTGAGGTAATATTCGCGCTGCGTCTTCTCCATCTGGCGCTTGACGCGGCTCTTGATCTTCTTCTCGACCTGCAGGACGCCCAGCTCGCCCTCCATCAGGGCATAGGCCATCTCCAGCCGCTTGGCCGGATCGGTCTCGACCAGCAGCGCCTGCTTGTCGGCCACCTTGATCGAAATATTGGCCGCGACCGCATCGGCCAGCCGCGACGGCTCGTCGATCTCGCCCAGTTGCACCGCAGTTTCCGCGGGCAGCTTGCGGTTCAGCTTGGCATAATTCTCGAACTGGTCGACCACCGAGCGCATCAGCGCGGCGATTTCGTCATTGTCCGCGCCGCTGTCCTCGACCGTGTCGACGGTGGCGGTCAGGTGCGTCTCACCCGCGGTCAGCTCGACCAGCCGGGCGCGCTGCTTGCCCTCCACCAGCACGCGCACCGTGCCATCGGGCAGCTTAAGGAGTTGCAGCACGGTCGCCGACACGCCGATTTCATACAGGTCCTCGCGGGCGGGATCGTCCTCGCCCGGATCGAGCTGCGCGACCAGGAATATCTCCTTGTCGGCGGCCATGGCGGCTTCCAGCGCCGCCACCGATTTGTCACGGCCCACGAACAGCGGCACGATCATGTGCGGGAACACGACGATGTCACGGAGCGGAAGTACGGGGTAGGTCTGAGTCATGGAGTCTCCGATGGGTCCCGCCGGGGGGACCCTCATGCTCCCTTATATGGGGAGGGTGAAGCATCCATCAATCACGCCTTGCCAAGCTTGCGACGACCGGCAACAAGTTTGCGCATGAATCGTATACCGATGCTTGCCGTCATTCTCCTGGCCTCCACCGCAATGGCGACGCCGCTCCCCAAAAAGGGGGAGCCGCCGCTGACCGAGCAGACCAAGCGTTCCGGCGGCATCCGCCCGGCCGAGCAACTGGCGCTGCGCTTCGACACCGCCGACCTGTCGTTCGAGGTCCTTCCCGAAACGCAGGAACTGGCCGGCGTCGCCGTGCTGGATTTCACCGCCACCGCGCCCGTGTCCCGCCTGCTGATCGACCTGGACAGGAACCTGCCGGTCTCCGCCGTGTCGATCGACGGCGTGGCACTGAAACCCGGCACCTGGTCCAATCCGGACGGGCAGCTCGTCATTCCTCTCCCCCGCGCGAAGGGAGCAGGACAGAAGATCAGGGCCAGCATCACCTATCGCGGCACGCCGCACGTTGCGGTCCGCGCGCCATGGGATGACGGCGTGGTCTGGTCGAAGACGCCGGACGGCAGGCTGTGGTTCGCCACCACCGCGCAAGGCTATGGCTGCGACCTGTTCTGGCCCTGTCTCGACTTCCCCACCGCAGAGCCCGAGCAGGTGACGCTGCACATCACCGTTCCCGCCGGCCTGAAGGCGCCCTCGAACGGCCGCCTGCTCGGCGTCGATACGCTGCCCGATGGCCGCACCCGCTGGAACTGGCGCACGCGCAATCCCAACACCTATGCCATCGCGCTCAATGTCGGCCCCTATGAGGAGATCAGCGGCACCTACAAGAGCCGCTTCGGCAACACGATCCCGATGCATTACTGGTATCTGCCCGGCGAGAAGCCGCAGGCGGAAAAGCTGTTCGCCGAATTCGCCCCCACGCTAGACTTCTTCGAATCGCTCGTCGGCCCCTTCCCGTTCGGCGACGAGAAGGTCGGCGTGGTCGAAACCCCGCACAAGGGGATGGAGCACCAGACGATCAACGCCTATGGCAATGAATATGCCAAGGCGGTCGAGGGATTCGACTGGCTGTTCCAGCACGAATTCGCCCATGAATGGTTCGCCAACCAGCTGACTGCGGCCAACTGGGACGATTTCTGGCTGCACGAGGGTTATGGCAGCTACATGCAGCCCGCTTATGGCCGCTGGCGCGAGGGCGAGGCCCGCTACGCCGCGATGATGGACCTGCAACGCCCCCAGATCGCCGCCAAGGTGCCGATCGTGCGCAACCGCGTCATCACCGAGGAGGATGTGTACGAGGCGGCCAATGGCGGCCCCGGCCTCGACATCTACATGAAGGGGTCGTGGATGCTCCACACCTTGCGCAACCTGATCGGCGACAAGGCCTTCTGGGATGTCACCCGCCTCGCCGTCTATGGCCGCACCGATCCGAAGCCCGGCAACTTCAAGCCCCGCTTCGGCTCCAGCCGGGAATATGAAGGCTTCGTTCGTCAGGTCACCGGCCGGGATTATCGCTGGTTCTTCGATGTCTATCTGCGTGAGGCGGCACTGCCGGATCTCGAACAGACCCGCGACGGCGACCGGCTGACGCTGCGCTGGAAGGTCGCCAACGACCGCCCCTTCCCCATGCCGATCGAGGTACAGGTCGGCGACCGCATCGAAAAATTGCCGATGACGGACGGCTCCGGCACGCTTGTCGTGCCCGCCGACGCGCATGTGGTGATCGATCCTTGGGCTCGCGTGTTGAAACGCTCGACGGCAATCGAGGAGTTTCAGGCATGGCGCGCGACACGAAAGAACTGACCGACACGCAGGCCGCCCTTCGCCGCACGGCGGAGATGGCCGCGGTGTTCATGATCGGCGACGGGCTGCTTGGCCTGCTCCAGCCCGAACGCCATGTCGCACTTTGGCGCTCGCGCACCCCGGCGGTCGACCTGCTCGTCCGGCCCTTTGCCGGCCGGCCGACCCGCCGCCGGCTCTACGGCGCGCTGCAACTCGCCGCCGGGATCGCACTGGCGGCCCGGCAGCGTGCGCGGGATCAGGGCACCACGGTGATGAACAGATAGGCCGCAAAGATCACCAGATGGACCGCGCCGCCCAGCAGCGTGGTCCGTCCGGTGCCCAGCGACAGGGTGATGACGAACAGCGACAGGACCAGCACCGTCATTTCCTTGGGCCCGATCCCCAGCGCCAGCGGCAGGTCCAGCGCCAGCGACACGATCGCCACCGACGGGATGGTCAGCCCGATCGTCGCCAGCGCCGAGCCCAGCGCCAGGTTCAGGCTCGTCTGTAACCGGTTACGCTTAGCCGCGCGGTAGGCGGCAAGGCTTTCGGGCGCCAGCACCAGTCCGGCGATGATGACGCCGACGATCGCGAGTGGCAGCCCCGCGCCCAGGATCGCCTCCTCCACCTTGGCCGACAACCCCTTGGCGAGCAGCACCACGCCGACCAGCGCGACCAGCAACAGCCCCAGCGCCACCAGCGTGTCGCTGCCCGATGGCACGGTGGTGTGCGCATCCGCCGGCAGGTCCTCGTCGGCGGGCAGGAACATCTCCCGGTGTCGCCCGGTCTGCACGAACACGAAGGTGCCGTAGAGGATCAGGCTGACGATCGCGACGAATATCAGTTGCGACGGGGCATAGGTCGGCCCCGGCGCGCTCGACACGTAATTGGGCAGCACCAGCGACAGCACCACCATCGCCACCAGCACGTTCAGCGAGGCGCTCGCCCCGCGCAGCGAAAAGCGCTGCTCGCCATGCCGTACGCCGCCCGACAACAGGCACAGTCCGACGATGCCGTTCAGGATGATCATGATCGCCGCGAACACGGTGTCGCGGGCCAGGGTGGAGGCATCGCCCGCATCCGACAGCATCAGGCTGACGATCAGCGACACCTCGATCACCGTCACCGCGACCGCCAGCACCAGCGTGCCGAACGGCTCGCCCACCCGGTGCGCGACCACCTCGGCATGATGCACCGCGGCCAGCACGCATCCCATCAGGATCACCGCCGCCGCGATCAGGCCGGGCGTTCCCATCTTGTAGAGCGAGATCAGGACCGCGCCGACGCCGAGCAGGGGGAAGATCAGCGTCCACCACGGCATCGTCAATCGTTGCAGCAAGGCCCGCTTGCTGGCCGGGGGTACGATCCGTTCCTCGTCTGCCGTCGTCTGTGTCATTGCGTCTCCCTTTATTCCAGCAATGCAACAACGGCATGAAAGTTGCCAAGACCGGCGACTTGGCGCGCACGGTCCAACATGGATCATGCATTTCCTGGGGTGTGGTGTGGAGCCGCCTCGCTCCCCCGCCTCCAATTTTACCCGAACCCGTTCGTGTAGAGTAGCGGTCGAGTAGCTCCGGAGGAGCGTATCGAGACATCATCGCCCCGGGTAACAGTCTCTCGATACGTCATCCCGACGAGCGCGATGACTATTCGAGACGAACGGAAGATCTTCCATCTGGCTGCCATCGCTGGCCAAAAAACGAGCTACGCAGGACCGCGCCTCCCGGTAATCGCTACCCCCGCCCCTGCCGATACGCATTCAGGTCGATGCCATGCCGCTGGATCTTGTCGTAAAAGGTCTTGCGCGGAATACCGAGCGTCACCAGCGCGGCGCGCACGTCGCCGCCGCCTTCCTCCAGCGCGGCGCGGATCGTCGCCCCCTCGAACCGCTCGACGCGTTCGGGCAGCGACAGCGATCCGTCGCTCCCCGCGCCGCTACCCTCCCCCGGCAAACCCAGCGCGACGCGACCGGCATAGTTGCGCACCTCGCGCACATTGCCCGGCCAGTCGTGCGACAACAGCCGCGCCTCCACATCGGCGTCGATCATCGGCACCTCGCGCCCGAACCGCTCCGCCGCTTCGCGCAGGAAATGCGCAAAGAGCAGCGGCACGTCGGCCCGGCGTTCGCGCAGCGGCGGCACGCGCAGCCGCACCGCATCCAGCCGGTAGAGCAGGTCGGCCCGGAACCGCCCATCCGCCACCGCGCCCGCCAGATCGGATTTCGCCGCCGCCACGATGCGCAGGTCCAGCATCTGTCGTTCCTCCGCGCCGATCGCGCGCACCTCGCGCTCCTCCACCACGCGCAGCATCCGGCCCTGCAACGCCAGCGCCATGCTGTCGACTTCGTCCAGGAACAGCGTGCCGCGATTGGCCGCCATGATCCGCCCGGGCGTGCGGCCATGCGCCTGTCCGAACAGTTCGCCCTCCGCGATCGTCTCGGGCAGCGCGGCGCAATCGACCGCGACGAAGGGTCGCGTCCGCCGCGCGCTCCAGCGGTGGAGCAGCAGCGCGACCAGTTCCTTGCCGGTGCCCGTCTCCCCCTCGATCAGCACGTCGACATCGGCCTGCGCCACCTGTCGCACCATGTCGCGCAGCCGCATCATCACCGGCGTCTCGCCGATCAGCGGATAGGCGCCCTGCGCTTCCTCCGCCGCCAGCCGCAGGCGCCGGTTCTCCAGCACCAGCCGGCGCATCTCCAGCGCGCGCTGCGCACTGGCGATCAGGTGATCGGCGGCGAACGGCTTGGCGACGAAGTCGAACGCGCCCTGTTTCAGCGCGGCCACCGCCATCGGCACGTCGCCATGCCCGGTCATCAGGATCACCGGGATATCCGCGTCGATCGCCGCAATGCGGCGGAACAGCTCGGTGCCGTCCATGCCGGGCATGCGGATGTCGGTCACCACCATGCCGGCGAAATCGACATCGATCGTGGCCAGCGCGCCCTGCGGGTCGGCGTGCGGCTCCACCTCGATCCCCGCCAGTTCGAACGACTGCGCCAGCGCGCCGCGCAGCGTCGTGTCGTCATCCACCAGCAGCACGCGCATCGTCGCGCCCGCGCTCTTCCCGCTCGCCATATCCCCGCTCACGCCCGCCGCAACGTCACGCGGAACGCCGCGCCGCCCAGCCTGGATGGAACCGTCTCCAGCATGCCACCGAATTCCGTCATGATATCGCGTGCAATCCCCAGACCCAGGCCCAGCCCGTCGGGCTTGCCGGTCACGAACGGGGTGAAGATCACCGGCGCCAGCGCCGGGTCCAGCCCCGAACCATTATCGGCGACGACGATCGCAACCGTGTCGCCGCCATCGTCTTCCACATACAGCGCGACCCTCGGCACCGCCTGCCTGGCCACCGCATCCAGCGCATTCTGCAACAGGTTGACCAGCACCTGCTCCAGCCGCACCCGCCCCGCCATCACCATGGGCAGCGCATCGCCCGCCATCGGCCGGTCCAGCGTCACGCCCGCGCTGCGGAAACGGTCGCCGATCAGCAGCATGGTGCCCTCGATGATCTCGGCGATCGCCACCGGGCCGATGCCGTGCGTACCCCGCCTGGCGAAGCGGCGCATCTCCTGCACGATCGATCCGATCCGCTCGGTCAGCTCGACGATGGAGGCCAGATTCTGGCCGGCGCGCTCGGGTGCGGCGCGCTCCAGGAAGATGCGGGCATTGTCGGCCAGCGTGCGGATCGCCGCCACCGGCTGGTTGATCTCGTGCGCCACGCCCGCGGTGATCGATCCCAGCGATCCCAGCCGGTTGGCCTGCGCCAGTTCCTCGCGCGCGGCGCGGAAGCGCTGGTCGGCACGGATGCGCTCGCCGATCTCCACCGTCAGTCGCCCGTTCGCCTCGCGCAGCTCGGCCGTCCGCCGCGTCACCTCCTCCTCCAGCGCCGCCCTCGCCGCCAGCTGCCGCTCCGCGCGCGTCTGCCGCCACAGCCATCCCGCCGCCAGCAGCGCCAGCGCGACGCCGACCAGCACCGTCGCCGCCCGCACCCACGCATCCGCCTCGCGCAGCGCGGTCCCGACCGGCGCCACATGGATCAGCCGCCACCCCGGCAGCGGCGCCGGCACCGCCGCCGACAGCACCTTGTCCCCCACGCGATCGCGATCCTCGCCGCGCTTCCCCAGCCGATAGCCGGACAACGGCAAGGGCAGGCTGCCGAACTGCCGCGTTTCCCGGATTTCCGCGCGTTCGCCGGGCGATAGGGGGCGAAGCGTGGAAAAGCGCGCGCGCGGATCGGTTGCCACCACCACGACGCCGTGCCCATCGACGAGCAGCGTCTGCCCGACATCGGTCGCCCAGGCCCGTGCCAGGCCGCCGAACTCGACCTTTACGACCACCACGCCCACCGGCGCCTCCACCGGCCCCAGCCGGCGCGCCAGGAACAGGCCGGGGCGGCGGCTGACATTGCCCAGCGCGAAATATTCCGCCGTCCCGTTCGCCATCGCGCCGCGGAAATAGGGCCGGAACGCGAAGTCGCGCCCGACGAAGCTGTCCGGCTGCTGCGCATTGGACGCCGCGATCGTCCGCCCCTGCGCATTGACCACATATATCACCGGCGCACCGGTGCGCTCGGCCAGCAGTGCCAGCTTCTCGTTCATCCGGTCCGCCGCCCGGCCCGGCCCCGCGACCAGCGCGCTGCGCAGGTCCGGATATTCGCCCAGCACGATCGGCAGCAACCGGAAGCGCTGCAACTCGCTCGACAACAGTCGTTCCTGCTGCCGCGCCACCCGGCCGACGGTGCGGCGCAGATCGTCCAGCGCCTGCCCGTAAGCATAGGCCCGCAACCCCAAAGCCACGACCAGGGTCAGCGCCACGACCAGCACCGCCGCCAGGGCGACGCGGACGCGGATCGACTTGGCGGAGAAGGAACCCATCTGTGCGGACTATCGCAGCAATGCCGCCGGCGCCATGCGAAAATTCGCTCATCCAAAACCGGCCATGCCACCGGATCTGGCGGATTTGGGCCGTTTTCGCGTCATTCCACCATCACGTTGATGGCCGCGACACTTTCAGCGCACACTCGCGGTTCCAAGAGCCCGGATCAACGGTGCCTCCCATTGTTGCAGAGGATGACGAAAGCGTGATCGCACAAGACTATGCCGTGGCCGAGGCGCCCAAGCGCGCCAGAATATGGTCGCACCTGTATGTTCAGGTCCTCGTCGCCATCGCGCTGGGCGCGATCATCGGCCATCTCTACCCAAGCTTCGGCGCCTCGCTGAAGCCGCTGGGCGACGGCTTCATCAAGCTCGTCAAGATGATCATCGGCCCCGTCATCTTCCTGACGGTGGTGACCGGCATCGCCGGCATGCGCGAGCTCGCCTCGGTCGGCCGCGTCGCGGGCAAGGCGTTCTTCTACTTCATCACCGTCTCGACGCTCGCCCTCGTCGTCGGCCTGATCGTCGCCCATGTCGTCCAGCCCGGCGCCGGCATGAACATCAACCCAGCGACCCTCGATGCTGCCGCGGTCAACGACTATGCCGCCAAGGCGCACGACACCACGATCACCGGCTTCCTGCTCGGCATTATCCCCGACACGCTGGTCAGCGCCTTTACCGAGGGCAACATCCTTCAGGTCCTGCTCGTCGCCATCCTGTTCGGCATCTCGATGGCGCTGATCGGCGAGCCCGCCAAGCCGCTGCTGAGCAGCCTGGAGCGCCTCAGCATCGTCGTCTTCAAGCTGGTCGGCATCCTGATGCGCGCGGCCCCCATCGGTGCCTTCGGCGCGATCGCCTTCACCATCGGCAAGTACGGGCTGGGCAGCCTCGTCAACCTCGGCGCGCTCGTCGCCACCTTCTACCTGACCGCCTTCCTGTTCGTCGCGGTCGTGCTCGGCACCATCGCGCGGGTGAACGGCTTCTCGGTGTTCAAGCTGATCCGCTATCTCAAGGCCGAGCTGCTGCTCGTCCTGGGCACCTCCTCGTCCGAGGCCGCCCTGCCCAGCCTGCTCCAGAAGATGGAAAAGGCCGGCTGCGAGAAGTCGGTCGTCGGACTGGTCGTCCCCACCGGCTATTCGTTCAATCTCGACGGCACCAACATCTACATGACGCTGGCGGCACTGTTCATCGCCCAGGCCTGCGGCGTGGACCTATCGCTGGGTCAGCAGCTCGCCCTGCTGCTGGTCGCGATGCTGAGTTCGAAGGGGGCCGCGGGCGTCACCGGCGCGGGCTTCATCACGCTTGCCGCGACGCTCTCGATCGTGCCCACCATCCCGATCGCGGGCATGGCGCTGATCCTGGGCATCGACCGCTTCATGTCGGAATGCCGCAGCCTGACCAACTTCATCGGCAATGCGGTGGCGACCGTGGTCGTCGCCCGGTGGGAAAACGCGCTCGACAAGGATGCGCTGGATGCCGCGCTGAACAGCCGCACCGCCCCGGCCATCGTTAACGGCTCGGCAATCAACGCGGCATAAGACCGCGCTCCCGCCTTTCAGAGAGGAATAGAATGAAGAACGTCTGGTTGGCGGGGGCCGCGATCGCCCTCGCCCCGGGGCTCGCCCCCATGGCCGCCAACGCCCAAAGTGCGATCCCCGGCAACAGCCCGGAGCGTGCAAGCCCGTCCACCGGCGCCTACCCGTCCGCGGCCGCCGGCGACGGCACCACCACCGGCGGCTACAACCAGTCGCGCTGGGCAGAGGATTGGCGCCGGATGTGCGACCCGGCCAAGCGCGACGATCCGCTGGACGCGCTGAAATGCGTGAAGCTGACGCAGGAGGGCGATGTCTACGTCACCTTCTCCGGCGAGGCGCGCGTCCGCACCAACCTGACCACCAACCCCAATCTTCAGGACCGCGAAGCCCAGCGTCAGGACATTCTCCGCCTGGTCGGCGGCGCCGACGTTCATCTGGGGGATCACTTCCGCGTCTTCGGCGAGGTCGGCCATGCCAGCCTGAACGGCCGCAACCTGGGCAATCCCAACGCGAACCTGCGCAACGATCTGGCCGTGCAGCAGCTTTTCGCCGAGGTGAAGGGCAATGTCGCCGGCTTCGACAGCGGCATCCGCGCCGGTCGCCAGACCTTTGCCGACGGCCCGCAGCTGCTGACCGTGCCGCGCGACAACAACACGCTGTTCTTCGTTCTCGACGGCGTCCGCGCCTATGCACGCAATGCCACCACCCGGCTCGACGTGTTCGACCTGAACTACGTCTCCTATGGCTATGAAGGCCTGAGCGACGACCGCAAGAACGACAATGTCCGGTTCTCCGGCGCGACCTTCGGCTTCAAGATCCCCACCGACCTGTTCGGCGGCTCGAAGCTGTATGCCGATCCGTTCGTCTGGCGCCTGCGCAACCGCGCGGCGACATGGGGCGGCCGCATCGCGCGTGAAGAACGCTATTTCGTCGGCCTGCACACCTATGGCGACATCGGCCCGGTCACCATCGACTGGACGGTCAACCATCAGGGCGGCACCTTCGGCAACCAGAAGATTTCCGGCTGGCAGGCGTTCGTCGCGCAAACCTACAAGCTGGGCAAGACGGCCGATGCCCCGCGCGTCGGCGTCCATGTCGATTACGGCTCGGGCGGCGGCAGCTATGACGGCGGCACGCTGAACACGACCAGCGGCCTGTTCGGCAACAACATCTATTACAGCTACGGCCTGTTCCTGACGCCGACGAACCTGCTCTACACCGCACCGAATTTCACCTTCACCCCGATCAAGGGCGTGCGCCTCGCGGCCGAATACGGCTTTGCCTGGCGCCCGGATGAAAACGACGCGGTGTACCGCGCCAGTGGCGCCGCGCTGCCGCGCACGCAAACCGTCGACGGCCGCGCCATCGCCGAGGTCGCCCGGCTTCAGGCGGTGTGGAGCATCACGCCCCGCCTCTCCTTCACCGGCCGACTGGAACATCTCCAGGCGAAGACCGTGCTCGACCGGGCCGGGTTGAACAATTCGTTTTTCGCCGCGGGGTGGTTTAGCTTCCGGTTCTGATATCCTACGAAGAGGAATAGACATGGCATCAACCGCAATGGGTGCGGATACCCGCAACCACCGGCTGAAATCGATCATCGGGGGATCGACCGGCAATCTGGTGGAATGGTTCGACTGGTATGTCTATTCCGCCTTCACCCTGTATTTCGCGCCGCATTTCTTCCCCTCGGAAGACCGCACCGCCCAGTTGCTGTCCGCCGCGGCGGTGTTCGCGGTCGGCTTCATCATGCGCCCGATCGGTGCCTGGATCATGGGCATCTATGCCGATCGCAAGGGGCGCAAGGCGGGGCTGACGCTGTCGGTCACGCTGATGTGCGCGGGCTCGCTCATCATCGCGGTCACGCCGGGCTATGCGACGATCGGCCTGTTCGCCCCCGCCGCGCTCGTCATCGCGCGCCTGATGCAGGGCCTGTCGGTCGGCGGCGAATATGGTGCCAGCGCCACCTATCTGTCCGAAATGGCGGGCAAGGACCGGCGCGGCTTCTTCTCGTCCTTCCAATATGTCACGCTGATCTCCGGCCAGTTGCTCGCCATCTGCGTGCTGCTCATCCTCCAGACGGTGCTGCGCGAGGCGGATCTCGACGCCTGGGGCTGGCGCATCCCGTTCGCGATCGGCGCGGTGCTGGCGGTCGTCGTCTTCTACATCCGCCGCGGCCTGGCCGAGACGGAAAGCTATCAGAATGCCAAGAAGGAAGGCGCGCCCAAGTCCGGCTTCCTGCAGCTCATCAAGCATCACCCGCGCGAAACGCTGACGGTGATGCTGTTGACCGCGGGCGGCACGCTCGCCTTCTATGCCTATTCGATCTACATGCAGAAGTTCCTGGTCAACACGTCGGGCTTCAGCCGCCCGGTCGCCAGCCAGATCAACGCCGCCACCCTGTTCGTCTTCATGCTGCTCCAGCCGCTCGCCGGCGGCCTATCGGACAGGATCGGGCGCAAGCCGCTGATGGTTGCGTTCGGCATCGCCGGCGTCTGCTTCACCTATCCGATCTTCTCCACGCTGGAGACGACCCGCGACCCCTGGGTCGCCGGCGCGCTCGTCATGGCCGCGCTGATCATCGTCACCGGCTACACCTCGATCAACGCCGTGGTGAAGGCGGAGCTGTTCCCCGCGCATATCCGCGCACTCGGCGTCGCGCTGCCCTATGCGCTCGCCAACACCATCTTCGGCGGCACTGCCGAGTTCGTCGCGCTGAAGTTCAAGGACGCCGGGTTCGAGCGCGGCTTCTACTGGTATGTGACGGCAATGATCGCGATCTCGCTGGTCATCTACCTGCGCATGCGCGACACCCGGAAGAACAGCCTGATCGTCGAGGATTGACCCGCCTTACGCCCTCTCCCCTCCGGGGGGGAGCGTGATAGCTTAAAAGTGGATGCAAGGGCGATGACCCCTCTCCCCTTTGGGGAGAGGGAGGGGCCCGCCGCAAAGCGGTGGGAGGGTGAGGGGCCGCCAAGCAGCGCAGCACTGCTGGACTACCCCTCACCCTCACCACGGCTAAAGCTGCGGGTCCCCCCAGCATCAGGTCGCCCATGCCCCCGGCATGGGCTGAACAGCGCGGGGCGCTGTTCACCTGATGCTCCCCGTGGGGGAGAGGGCTCAAACGTTACTTAACCTCACCCGCAAAGGTATAGATCCCCGTCATCGGATCGGGGCCCTGGCTGGCGATCTGCACCGGCGGCAGCGCATCGACCATCGGTGCCTTCGGGGCATGGCCCGCATAGATGAAGCCCTTGGTCGGGTAGCTGGAGGTGCCCAGCCCGCCATTGGGGCCGTACCATACCTTGACCTGCGACCAGTCGTTGTTCGGCGAGATGTCGATGGCACGCACGTCACGCTCGATGCCGCCGCGGCGCGACCAGTTGGCATGGGTCAGCAGCACTTCGCGCTCGCTCACCACGCGCGATACCATCGCGACATGGCCGACCCGCATCCGGCGCGTCGCCTCGAATGCCAGTACCGATCCGGCCTGCGGGGTATGGCCGCGCTCGTACCGGCCCTCGGCCTGGCCCCACCAGGTATTTGCATTGCCATGAATGTCGATGCCCGAGATTTCGCGGGCATAGGGTGCGCACTGCCAGAATTGTGCGGCTGCGGGCGTGGCCATCATCAGGCCGCACGAAACCACCAGCGCAAAACGCGCTGCCAACGACTTTCCACTCACGTGCGACCCCCCGGTCCAATCTAGGTGATGACTTTTGGCTACGGGGTGTCGATATTTTTTGGAAGAGCGCCGGGAACCTTATCCGACGAACTGTGTTTCATCGTCGCCGACCTGCATGCCTGGCATGCACCGATCGTCGCGCGCTCTTCCAAAAGCTTACCGAATGGTTAATTCGCCGCCTTCATCAGGCGATCGACCGTGGTTGCCGTCACCGCGTGATAGCCCGGCCGTGCCTTGGCATAGATGCGCGTCGCCAGGGCGCGGCCCCAGTCGCCCTGCCCCCATAGCTGCGCAAACAGCGGCGCGACGAACTTGCGCCGTCCCTGACCGGTCAGGAACGCCTCCGCCGACGCCTCGGCCGGAGGGTAGCGATTGGCCAGCGCCAGTTGCAGCCAGGCAAAGCGGATCTCGCTGTTCCCCGTCTCGTTCCAGTGGAACCGCTCGTCCAGCGCGCGCAGCCGCTCCGCCGGCATGCTGCGCGGCAACTGCGTCAGGAAGCGGACATATTCCTGCGTCGTCACCTCGCCCGGCACGGCCGACACCGGCCCGCCCGCCGCAAACGCCTTGGCCGCTGCATCGATCGCCGGGAACGCGTCGGATTTCACATGCACCGCATTGGCGGGCACGCCGGGCTGGTACACCCACGCGTCCACCCCGATCCGCTCCGCCTCGCCCGGCTTCAACAGATTGGCCTTCAGATCGGCCAGGAACCCCGCGCTGGTCTGCGGCTGGAAGGCATGGACGTCGAAATAGCGACGCAGATACGCATCCCACCGCGCCCGCCCCACCGTTGCCTCGATCGTGCGCAGGAAGGTCGCGCCCTTGTCATAGGCGATCTGGGTCATGCCGTCGTCGGGATCGCGCGACGCGTCCAGTTCCAGGTGCAGTCGCGTATCGGGCGATTGCGGGCCGCCCGCATCCTTTACCGCCGCCTGCATGTCGGTCCACGCCAGATCGGCCTCCATGGCCGCGCGGCGCTGGCCGTACAGCGACTCCATGATCCGGTTCTCGAAATAGCTGGTGAAACCCTCGTTCAGCCAGAAATCGTTCCAGGTCGCGTTCGTCACTAGATTGCCCGACCAGCTATGCGCCAGCTCGTGCGCGATCAGGCTGACCAGGCTGCGGTCGCCCGCGATCGCGGTCGGCGTGGCAAAGGTCAGCGTTGGGTTCTCCATGCCCCCGAACGGAAAAGAGGGTGGCAAAACAAGTACATCGTACCGTCCCCAGCGATAGGGTCCGTACAGCCCCTCGGCCGCTGCCACGAACTTGTCCAGCTCCCCAAACTCATACGCCGCCTTGTCCAGCGTCACAGGCTCCGCCCAGATCCCCGTCCGCTCCCCCGTCGCCCGAAACGCAATATCCCCCACCGCCAGCGCGATCAGATAGGGCGCCACCGGCTTGTCCATCGTATAACGATAGGTACAGCGATCCGCCTTGCACACCGCCTTGCCCCTCGCCTCGCCGCTCATCACCGCAATCAGCTTGGCCGGCACGTCGATCGTCGCGTCCCAGCTCTGGCGAATGCCCGGCGAATCCTGCGTCGGGATCCAGCTGCGGTTCAGAATCGCCTCGCCCTGGCTGAACAGGAAGGGCTGCGTCTTGCCCGCGGTCTGCGCCGGGCTCAGCCATTGCAGCGCCTTCGCCTCGGGCGCGGAGGCATAGGCGATGCGGATCGTCTTGGTCCCGTTCAGCGTCACGGTCAGCGGCGCGCCGTGCACCGCGTCACCCTTGCCCACCGTATAGGGCAGCGCCTTGCCACCGGCATCGGTGACCGAGACGATGCGCAAGCCGTTATCGTCCAGCACCACCTGCCCCGCCCCCGGCCGGGCATCGATCGACAATGTCGCCACCCCGCGCAGCACATGGCTGTCGAAATCGGCGAACAGGTTCAGCGAGACATGGGAAACCCGCGCCTCCAGCGGCCGGGCATGGCTGTGCACGTCGCGCGCTTCCGGCGTGGCGAGCACAGGCGCCGTCTGTGCTGCAAGGGCGAGAATGGGGACAAGCGCCAGAACGGTGGCAGGCATGGCAACTCCAAAGGTCAGTATGGCTGCACCTTAGGCGGATGCCGGCCGAATGGGAAATGAACCGCCACCGCGCCCCCACCATCGACACCGCCACCATGCCCGCTAAAAGCCCCGCCATGCACTTCTGGCTTACCCCCGTCCTCGCCGCCGCCATCGCCGCGACGCTTCCCCAGACCCCTGCGCCACGACCGGCGACCACCCATGCCGCCAGGGGCCTGTCCCGCGACGCCGCTGCCCGGATGCTCGATCAGATGGCGGCCGCCCGGCTTCAGGCGGTGGCCGACGAATACCGGACCCAGCTTGCGGCAAAGTCGATCACCATCGGCGACAAGACGCTGAAATGGGAAAGCAAGGTCTTCGGCACCGCGCCGAAGGGTGGTCGCAGTCTGTGGATTTCCATGCACGGCGGCGGCAATGCCGAGCCGGCGGTGAACGACCAGCAATGGCGCAACCAGATCCGCCTCTACGAACCGGCCGAGGGCATCTATCTCGCCCCCCGCGCGCCCACCGACACCTGGAACCTGTGGCACGAGGGGCATATCGATCCCCTGTTCCAGCGGCTGATCGACGCGCAGGTCGCGCTGAACGGCGTCGACCCGAACAAGGTCTATCTGATGGGCTATTCCGCCGGCGGCGACGGCGTCTGGCAATTGGCGCCGCGCATGGCGGACCGCTTCGCCGCCGCTGCGACGATGGCGGGCCACCCCAATGAATCGACGCTGCTGCCCTTGCGCAACCTGCCCTTCGCCATCTTCATGGGCGGCGCGGACAGTGCCTATGACCGCAACAAGATCGCCGCGCAAAAGGCCGCCGAGATGGACCGCCTGCACGCCGCAGACCCGGGCGGCTATGTCCACATGGCGCGCATCTATCCCGGCCTGCCCCACTGGATGAACCGCAAGGATGCAGAGGCGCTGCCCTGGATGGCGCAGTTCACCCGCAATCCCTGGCCGAAGCGTGTCGTCTGGGTGCAGGACGACGTGACCAGCGACCGCTTCTACTGGCTGCAGATCCCCGACGCCGCCGCCGCCAAGGCGGGCGACAAGATCGTCGCGACCGCAGATGGCCAGTCGATCACCCTGACCGGAGACGTGCCGGCCGGCACGTCCCTGCGCCTGTCGGATCACCTGCTAAACCTCGACCGCCCCGTCACCGTGACGGTAAACGGCCGCATCGCCTACAAGGGCAAGGTGCCGCGCACCGCCGCCGCCATTCAGGCATCGCTGGCGGAGCGCGCCGACGCCGCCTCCGCCGCCACGGCGATGCTCACCCTTTGAGCATCGCCGCAGTCGGCGGCTTTACCGTGCGGGAGCGGCCGGCGGCAGCGCGATCAGCCTCGGCGCATCCGCGACGAAGACGTCCAGCACGCCGTCCGCGATTCTGATCGGTCCGTCGAAGCGCGTCGCGCCGGGAATGCTCTGGACGGCCGCCGCCTCGCCCGCGATGCGTTTGGCATCGGCGAAGTAGCGCACCGCCGCGCCATTGCCCCGGTCGGCGGCATCCAGCCCGGCCGCGGTCAGTTGCAACGCACGACCCCAGCGCTGCATCGCATCCAGCCACGGGGCCGACTGGGCCGCAAAGCCCGGATCGACGGTCCCCGAGCGAATGATGTCGGGCGCCCCCGCCATCGCATCCGCCGTTTCGCGCAGTTCGGCGATCGCCTCGGCCCGCGCCGCCGCATCGCCGTCCGCGATCGCCTCGCGCACCCGGTCCAGCACCGCCTTCAGCCGCGGCGCCTGCTCCTGCCAGGGCTGGCTGCCAAAGGTCGGCGCCATGTGCTGCGTATCGAAGAACACCAGCAACGCCTCGGTCGCGCGGGCATCGCCCCCCGCCAGTTCGCGCGCCGCGGCATGCCAGGTCCGCTGCGCATCATAGCCCTTGTCGTTCCAGGCAAAGGCCGCAACGCCCGTCACCGCGACACGGCTCGGCGCCTCCTGGTTCATCGGGTTGGACAGGATACCGGTCAGCTCGCTCGCCAGCCCCGCCTCACGCCGCGCATAGGGCGCCATCAGCAACCGCCCCGTCGTCTGCGCATAGTCGTTGACCGGATAATTGTCCCACAACAGCGTCTTGCGCCCGAACGCCTTGGTCGCCGCCTTGGCGTCGGGCACCGAGATCGCCGGCGGCACCACGTCCGTGCCGGTCCACTGCACCACGATGCGCGGGTCGAGATGCTTGCGCAGTGCCGCCTTGTACGGGCTTTCCTTGGCGTCGAAATATTCGGTCGGCACCATGATCAGCGGTCGCGACGCCCGGTCCTTGGCAAGGAGATCGGCCTGCACTGCGTTCAACAGCTTCGACTGCGCGATCCCCGCCGCCTCCGCGCCCGACGGGCCGAAAGCCGCCTTGTCCTGCTCGCAATTCCAATTGGTATATTCGATATCGTCCAGCGCCACATAGAAGCTGTGGACGCCGATCCCGCGTAGCGCATCGAACTTGCGCTCCAGCGCGCTCAGGTCGGCCGGGTCGGAAAAGCACACCGTCGGCCCCGGCGAGATCGCATAAACGAAGTCGACATGGTTGCGCCGCGCCGCCGCGGCCAGCGTGCCCAGCGCCGACAGCGTCTCGGCGGGATAAGGCTCGCGCCAGCGATCGCGGGCGTAAGGATCGTCCTTGGGGCTGTAGACATAGGTGTTCGCCTTGACGCTGGCGAGGAAGTCCAGATGCTTGGTCCGGTCCGCCATCGTCCAGGGCGCGCCGTAAAATCCCTCGATCGTGCCGCGGATGGGCATCGCCGGATGGTCCTGGATCACCAGCGCCGGGATCGTGCCGCGCCGCGCCAGTTGGCGGAATGTCTGCGCGGCATGGAACACCCCGTCGCCATCGCGCCCCGCCAGCGTGATCAGCCCGCCGCGCCCTTGCGCGACGCTGGCGATCGTATAGCCCTCGGCCTCTTCACCGATCCTGGCCCCGCTGCGCGCCAGCGCATCGCGCACCACCGCATCGCCGCCGGTGCCCACCACGACATACACCCCGTCCAGCGTCGCCGGCACCCGCCGCGCGGTGGTGACCGTCTCCACCCCGGCCGAGGTCAGGATGCCACGCACCAGTGCCACCGTTGCGGGATCGGCATCGGCGCCGGCGACCAGCACCACCGAGGAACCCAGGGCGACCGCGCCCTGCCCCAACGTCATAGACACCGGTGCGGGAAAGATCGCCGGCAACGTCGCCGGCTGTGCGGATGCGGGCGCCGCCATCACCGCCAGCGCCGCCGCCGCGACCATCATCGAGTTGGCGCCGATCCTGCCCATGCGTCGCGTCATCCCTGTTCTCCGGTATCGAATTGGTATTATTGACCAATGATTAGGAGGATGTCGCGCGAACGGCAAGCGATGGCATGGCCGCACATGTCGGGCGTATCGTCGTCGACCCGGTAACCTGCCGCCAAAGCTCATGTCATGATAGCGCCGCTATCGGGGGCCCACCGGATACGGCCATTGCTAACGGCCACCGCCTCACTTGATGAAATAGCCGGCCACCTTCCATGTCGCGCCCTCGCGCGCGAGGGTGATCGTCTCGACAGCGCCGGGTTTGTGCGCAAAGTTCGTGCGAAACTGAAGAACCTCGTAATCCCCCGCCGGCACGCCGGGAAGCGATTTGGTCCTCGTCACATTCTGAAAGGTGCGTGAGGAAGCCGCGCCCAGCGGTAGCCGCACCGGCTGGATGACCGCCACCCATTGCGGCGCCAATATCTGGGATTTGAACAGGCTTGCAGTGGCGCGCCAGCTCGCCTCCCATTCGCCTTTGTCCAACAAGCTCAACCAGTGACGGGCTTCGCGCTGACTCATCGAAGCCGAAGCATCGGCGGCTGGGGCGCTCGTCTCCGGCGTCTGCGCATTCGACGCGCCGTTTCCATGAAAGGCCGATGCAAGGGCAAAGGCGGCGATGACAAGCGACATGACGAACATTCCTCCACTGAGCCAGGCCAACCGGTGCATTACACGCTGCTGGCGATTTCCCGGCCCAACCGAGGCCATGGGAGCAGGCGTGGCCGCCACCCCCAAAACCTTGTCCCCGAGATTTTCGGGGCCCGCTTCGTCCATTTTGGCAAAAAGTCTCGCCGCCTCACGGCTGCTCGCCACACCCAATTTGCGACGCGCATCGCGCAGTCGCTCATTGACGGTGTGTACGGACAGCTGAAGCTGGCGGGCGATCGATTTGGCATCGTGGCCCTTGAGCAGCAGACGAAGCGTGTCCTTCTCCCGTTCGGTCAGGGAGGGGGCGCTGCTGCTGCCCGAGCTGGTCGTTCGTTGCTCCATGGCGGCAACTGTAAAGGGCAACAAAACGGCTTTCTACCAGCCGCCGAACATCCGCGGTCGATCAGCCCCCCATGCATGACCAAGAACGGGGCAGGGAAACCAGTCTGCTTGTCGCAGCCTCTCGATACCGACGCACCGTTTTGCAGGCGCTTGCCCGACATCAGCTGTCAAATCCGACGCCATGTCGACAACCGCAGGACAGCAACGAAAAAGGGCCCCGCCACATCTGGCGGAGCCCTTCTGAACCTTTGGCGATTGCCCGCGATCAGTTCGTCGGCGTCGGTGCGCCCGGAACGGCGCCGCCCGGCATCGCACCACCGGGGACCGCGCCACCCGGCATCGCGCCGCCCATGCCCTGGCGCATCTGCATCTGCCGCACGACGCTTTCCGGCAGGAAGTCGAGCAGCTGCACGTCGAACACCAGCGTCGAATTGGCCGGGATCGGCCCCGCCTCGCGCTCGCCATAGCCCAGCGCCGCCGGGATCCAGACGCGGTACTTGGCGCCCTTCGGCATCAGCTTCAGCGCTTCGGAGAAGCCGGGCACCACCGCCGAGACCGGCATCGGCGTCGGTTGCTGCGACTTGTCGAACGTGGTGCCGTTCAGCAGCTTGCCCTCATACTGGACCAGCGCGACATCGGCATCGGTGGGCTTGGCCGCACCCGGCTGACCCGGCTCCAGCACCTTGTATTGCAGGCCCGAAGCGGTGGTCACCACGCCCTTGGCGCGGGCGTTGCGGGTCAGGAAGTCGTCACCCTGCGTCGCCAGCGCGACGGCCGCGACACAGGCGAGCACCAGACCCAGCCACAGATAGATGAGATAGCTGCGCTTGACGGGCTGCAGCGGCACGGCGGTGACGGTGGACATCGATAGGCACCTGATTCTGTGGTGCCGGTCCGGCCGTCACCGGTGATAGGTCGGGAAACGCGGTGCCGGGGGATCCGCCCTCCCGCCGATGCGGGGGAGCGGATCCCATCCGGCCAGGTCGCTTACCGGGCGCCGTCGCGCTCGGCGCGCTTGCGCTCAAGCTTGCGGGCGCGACGCACGGCGGCGGCACGCTCGCGCGCGCGCTTCTCCGACGGCTTCTCATAGTGACGGCGCAGCTTCATTTCGCGATACACGCCCTCGCGCTGCAGCTTCTTCTTGAGCGCGCGAAGAGCCTGGTCGACATTGTTGTCGCGAACGATGATCTGCATAAAATCCAAAAACTCCGGTCGATATGCGCTGCCCATGCCGGAACAGCAATCAATCTGAATGGCGAATAGCCGGCGCGAACGAGTCCGCGTCGAGAACAGGCGGCGCCTAGCAGCACCGGGCATCCTTGGCAAGCGCGTCTCACCGCCCGCCGACGGGGTCCGCCGGTGTGGCCATGATGCCACGATCGGGGGCGCGCGGGCATTCGTTGCACGATGTTGCAGGGCCGACATGTGCGCGATACGCGTATGTCCGATCCTCCGGGACATGTTGCAAACGGCCGCCAGCTTGGACCTATCCACCCGCCTTCTCATCGTCGACGACGATCCCGGCATTCGCGAGCTGACCGCGGGCTTCCTGTCCGCGCACGGCTATGTGGTCGATACCGCCGCCGACGCCGCCGAGATGCGCGCGCAGATGGCGCGGCAGGCTTATGCGCTGATCGTGCTGGACGTGATGATGCCGGGCGAGGACGGCCTCTCGGTCCTGCGCACGCTCGACCGCGCGACCGCGCCGCCGGTCATCATCCTGTCGGTCATCGGCGAGGAGGTAGACCGTATCATCGGGCTGGAAATGGGCGCGGACGACTATATCGCCAAGCCCGCCAACCCGCGCGAGTTGCTCGCCCGCATCCGGTCGGTGCTGCGCCGCAACGCCACCGCATCGGCGCGCGCCGAGGCGCCGATCCCCGCCGCCCGCCCCATGCAGCGCTTCGCCGGGTGGCGGCTGGACCCGATCGGCCGCCAGTTGCTCGACCCGGACGAGGTCGTCATCAACCTGTCGGACGGCGAGTTCCGGATGCTGATGACCTTTGTGGATCACCCCCGCCGCGTCCTCAGCCGCGACTTCCTGCTCGACCATGCGCGCGGGCCTACCGTCGAGCATTTCGACCGTGCGATCGACGTGCAGGTCAGCCGGCTGCGCCGCAAGCTCAGCCGGGGCGACGGGCGGGGCGGCGACGATCTGATCCGCACCGTGCGCAACGAAGGCTATATGTTCGTCGCCGATGTCGAAACGCGCTGATCCGGCCCGGCTGCCCAGCCTTGCCCGGCCGATCTTCGCGCTGGTCATCGCCTCGGTCATGGTGGCGACGCTCGCCTCGTTCATCATCACCTTCAACGGCCCCCCGCCGCGCGACCCGCCGCGCCCCTTGAGCATCCTCGCCACC
>NZ_JALNUQ010000058.1:0-25152 GCF_026540875.1 Sphingomonas sp. GM_Shp_2 | reverse complement strand
CCGCCCCATCGCCGAGATGACCGGCTGGGAAATGTCCCCCCATACGGTGAATGGCGAGCAGACCTTTCGGGTCGGCGCCAGTTTCGCGGTGCAGCCGGGCGAACATTATTACGGTCTCGGCCAGAACCAGGAAGGCGTGCTCGACCTGAAGGGCCGCACCATCGACTGCCGCCACAATTACGACGCGCCCGCCGGTGAAACCGTCTGCGTCCCCTTCATGGTCACCAACAAGGGCTATGGCATCGTCTGGGACAACCCGTCCGCGCTGAAGGTGATGCCCGGCCTCCACAACGCCACCCAGTGGCAGTCGGAGGTGGGCGAGCGCATCTCCTTCTTCGTCATCACCGGCGACACCACCGATCAGCTCTATGCCGGATATGCCAGGCTGACCGGCGCCACCCCGCTGCCGCCTAAGGCCGCATTCGGCCTGATCCAGTCCAAGGCACGCTATGAAAGCCAGGCCGAGCTGATGGCCGTCGCCGACGGCTATCGCCAGCGCAACCTGCCGCTCGACGTCATGGTGCTGGACTGGTTCCACTGGACCCGCATGGGCCAGCTCGACATCGACCGCACCTATTTCCCCGATCCCAAGGGCATGAACGATCGCCTGAACGCGATGGGCATGCGCTCGATCCTCAGCGTCTGGCCACGTTTCGAGCGGGAGTCGCGCTACTACAACACGCTGGCGGCCAAGGGCTGGTTCCTCCACGACAAGGACGGCAGCGTGGTCGACGGCCTGCCGTTCCGTTCCGACCGCGCCGGCGCGCTGCTCGACACCACCAATCCGGAAACCGGCCAGTGGTTCTGGGAACGCATCCGCGACAACCTCGCCTCGCAGGGCTTCGACTGGTTCTGGCTGGACGAGACCGAGCCGGATCTGGTGCCGGACGGCCATTTCTATTCGATCGGCTCGGGCGATCGCTATCACAACATCTATCCGCTCACCCACACCACGCCGGTCGCAGAAGGATCGGCGAAGGACCGACCGAACCTGCGCAACCTGATCCTTGCGCGCGCCGCCTATCTGGGCGTGCAGCGCAACGGCGCGCTGTTCTGGTCGTCGGACATCAAGTCGACCTGGGAAGCGCTGAAGCGCCAGGTGCCTGCCGGTCTTGGCTTCACCGCGACCGGCATGGCCTATTGGGGCAGCGACATCGGCGGCTGGCAGTGGCCGAACGGCCCCAAGGCCGAACGCCCGCTGCTGATCGATCCCGCCGGCGCGACCGCAATGGCGCCCGACTATGCCGACTATCCCGAGCTGATGGTCCGCTGGTTCGGCTACAGCGTCTTCACGCCCACCCTGCGCATCCACGGCCAGCGTCCCGCCGCCTCGATCTGGGACTATGGCAAGGCGGCCGAGCCCGTTCTCGCCAATTTCCTGCGGCTGCGCTATTCGCTGATGCCCTATCTCTACGCGATGGGCCACCAGACCTATCAGACGGGCGCCCCGTTCATGCGCGCACTGTTCATGGACTTCCCCGAGGATCCCAAGGTCGCGACGATCGGCGACCAGTATATGTTCGGCCCCGCCTTCCTCGTCGCCCCCGTCACCGATCAGGGCGTGACGAAGCGGCCGGTCTATCTGCCCGCCGGCGCCGACTGGTATGATTACTGGACCAACCGCCGCTACACCGGCGGCCAGACGATCGAGGTCGCCGCGCCCATCGATCAGGTGCCCCTGTTCGTCCGTGCCGGATCGATCGTGCCGATGGGCGTGCAGGTGCCCAGCACCGCGACCAAGCAGCCGCTGGAGGCGATCCGCGTCTATCCGGGCCGCGACGCCAGCTTCACGCTGTACGACGATGACGGCACCACCAACGCCTACAAGAAGGCTGGTGGCGGCCGCTCGGCCACGCTGCGCTGGGACGACGCCGCGGGCCGCCTCACCGCCTCGGGCAAGCTGCCCACCGACCAGAACCCGGCAACGCTGGTCCAGGTGATCCGCCCGGCATCGTAGGCGTTCACCAACCCCGTTCGTGCTGAGCGAAGTCGAAGCACAGCCACCAGCGCGTGGTCTTCGACTTCGCTCAGACCGAACGGACTTTGGAGCAGGTTTGAAAGATGGGGATCAGCCCCCTCCCTCCCCGTTCGTGTCGAGTAGAGATCGAGTAGCTCCGCAGGAGCGTATCGAGGGCTCGTATCGAGACAGTGCCACCCGCGACGCCCTATCTCTCGATAAGAACGGATATTCCGGTCAAGGCTGCTATCCCCACACCAGCAATCACCGCCCGCCCGCGGCCATTTCCCCCATCGTCACATAATCCAGCTTCCCCGTGCCCAGCACGGGCAGCGCCGCCACCACGCGGATATCGCGCGGGATCGCCAGTTCGGTCACGCCATTGGCGCGGCCCCATGCCTGGAATGCCGCCGCCGCCGCATCGTGCTGCGTGGTGAACAGCACCAGTTGCTCGCCCTTGCGCGCATCCGGCCGCGTCACCACCGCATGATCGCCCTGCGGCCAGACCTTGGCGGCATACCCCTCCACCGCCGGCAGCGAGACCATCTCGCCGCCGATCTTGGCGAAGCGCTTGGCCCGCCCGCGGATCGTGACGAAGCCGGCGCGATCGATCGTCACGATGTCGCCGCTGTCATGCCAGCCATCCTCGGGCGGTTGCAGCACGCCGGGCGCATCCGCCTTCAGATAGCCGGCCATGATGTTGGGCCCGCGGATCGACAGCCGCCCGCCGTCCGCGATCCCCGGCACCGCATCCAGCCGCGCCTCCATGCCCGGCAGCAACCGGCCGACGCTGCCCGCCTGGAAATGCATCGGCGTATTCACCGCGATCACCGGCGACGCCTCGGTCGCGCCATAGCCTTCCATGATCCGCAGGCCGAACTTGTGCGCATAGGTCGCACGCGTCTCGTCGCGCACCCGCTCCGCCCCGGCAAAGATGTAGCGCAACGAATAGAAATCATAGCCATGCGCCATCCGGGCATAGCCCGACAGGAACGTGTCGGTCCCGAACAGGATCGTCGCATTCGCGTCATAGGCCAGCGCCGGCACGATCCGGTAATGCAGCGGGCTGGGATACAGCAACGTCTTCACCCCCGACAGGATCGGCAGCAGCGTGCCGCCAGTCAGCCCGAAGCTGTGGAACACCGGCAGCGCGTTCAGCACCACATCCGCCGAGTTGAAATCGATCCGCGCCGATAGCTGCAGGCAGTTGGACAGCAGGTTACGGTGGGTCAGCACCACGCCCTTGGGCAGCCCTTCGGAACCGCTGGTGAACAGGATCACCGCCGGCGCCTCCGGCAATACCCCATGCCGCCGGTGCAGCCGCCCCGCAAAGCGTGTCGCGATCAGCGCGCGCAGCTTGGCCAGCGCACCGATGCCGGCACCGATATCTTCCAGATAATGGACGCGCAGCCCCGCCGCCTCCAGTCCGACGACCACCTCGCCGAGCTTCGCCTGCGTGACGAAGGCGCGCGCGGTGATGACGCTGCGTATCTCCGCCGCGGTGCACGCCGCCTTCAGGTTCGTCAGCCCGGCCGTGTAGTTCAGCATCGCCGGCACCCGGCCGATGCCCTGCAAGGCGAAGAACGTCACCACCACCGCATTCACATTGGGCAACAGCACGCCCACCGCCTCGCTCGGCGTGGTGAACGGCGCGAACGCGCGGCCGAGCGCAATGCTGCCGGTCAGCAACCGGCCGTACCGCATCGGCTCGCGCTTCACGTCCTCCACCGCCGCGGCACGCGCGCCGTGGATATCCTTGGCGTCGATCAGCGCCTGGTACAGTGTCCGGTCCGTGTTCGACGTGGCAAAGATCATCTCGCTCATCACGTCGTACAGCTTGGCGCCCGCCGCCGCGCGGCGCTGCCGGGCGGTGTCACCCTCCACCACGAATCGACGCGGCGGCAGGATGGTCAGGTCGATCTTCGGGAACATCCGCAGCCGCACCTTGCCGCGCAACCGTGAGAACGGGGTATATTGCGCCCCGTCGATGCGCACCGGCACGATTGGCGCATCCGCCTTGTCGGCGATCATGCCGGGGCCGTCGAACACCTTCATCAGCGCGCCGGTCACCGTGATCCGCCCTTCGGGAAAGATCACCAGCGTCCGCTCCTCACGCACGGCTTTCACCATCGCCTTGGCCGCCATCGGGTTCGTCGGGTCGACCGGAAAGGCGTCGAACATGCCCAGGAACGGCCGCACCCACCACGCCCGCGCGATCCGAGTCGCCACCGCAAAGGTCGGCCTGCCCGGCAGGAACGCCGCCAGCAGCAACCCATCGAGGAACGACACATGGTTGACGACCAGGATCGCCCGCTCGCCAGGCTTTGGCATATGCTCCGCCCCGTGCACCTCGACCCGGTACACCAGCACCAGCAGCGCGCGGATCAGCGCCTTGAACACCGTCTCGGGCAGCAGCCAGCATGAGATCAGCGCGATGGCGAGCGTGGCGAAGCCCATCGCCCCGATCACCCCCGGCACGCTGGTCCCGTTTGCCAGCAAGGCGGTGACCACCGCCACCATCGCCACGGTGACGAACGCGTTGACGATGTTGTTCGCCGCGATGATCCGCGAGCGTTCGGCGGCTGCGCTGTGCACCTGCAGGATGGCGTAGAGCGGCACGATGAACATGCCCCCGGCAAAGGCGATGCCGGTCAGCGCGATTAGGATATGCCAGCTACCACCGGTGGCAAGGAAAGCGGCGACATCGGCGTGGGTAGCGACCGGCACGAACCCGCGCGTCGCGATCCACAGGTCGATCAGGAACACCGCCATGCCCAGCGCCGCCCCCGGCACGTAGCGCGCCGACACCTCGCCCCCCAGCAGCCGGTTGACCATCAGCGATCCCGCCGCAACCGATACGGAGAAGACCAGCAGGAACAGCGTCACCACGCCCGGCCCGGCGTGCAGCGTTCCGCTGACCAGCGGTGCGAACTCGGACAACAGGATCGCGCCCACCGAAAAGAACCAGCTGATCCCCAGGATCGCCAGCCACACGCCCCGGCCCGCCCTGGCGACGGTCAGGATCTTCCATGTTCCCTTCACGATGTTGCGCTCGATGCGCAGGTCCGGCGCGGCGGCGGGCGCGGAGGGTACTGGCAGGCTCGCCACGAAGCCCAGCACCGCCACGCCCGTCGCCACCAGCCCCGCTTCCCAGGCCGGGATCACCCCGCCCAGCAACTGCCCGGCCAGGATCGCCAGAAACGTACCCGCCTCGATCAGGCCGGTGCCGCCCATCACCTCATGCTGGCGCAGATGCTGAGGCAGGATCGAATATTTGACCGGCCCGAACAGCGTCGAATGCACGCCCATCAGGAACAGGCAGGCGAGCAGTACCGGGATCGACTGGAGCCAGAACCCACCCAGTGCCAGCATCATGATGCCGATTTCCGCCGCCTTGACCGCGCGGATCAGCACCGCCTTGTCGTATTTGTCGGCAAGCTGCCCGGCCAGTGCGGACAACAGGAAATAGGGCAGGATGAACAGGCCGGTGGCGATCGTCGCCAGCAGCTCCGCCTTTTGCGGTGCTGCCGCGTACAGCCCGAAATTGGCCAGGAACAGCAGCGCGAACTTCAGCACATTGTCGTTGAAGGCGCCCAGGAACTGGACGACGAACAGCGGCGCGAAACGGCGTTTGCCAAGCAGCGACAGGTCAGGTGCGGACATGGATGACGACTCCTCCGGGACGCTTGGACCTACCACAAATTGAACACCGCTCAATAGCTAAATTGCACGGTGCTCAATATCATGGTAGTGCAGCCAGATGGGCAGACGATCGGACCACAGCCGCGACGAACTGGAAGCGTTGATCCTGGACGCCGGGGCCGCGCTGGTGGCGGAGGTCGGCCTCGCCGGCTTCTCGGCGCGTGAGGTGGCTCGGCGCATCGGCTATTCGATCGGTACGATCCACAATGTCTTTGGTACTTCGGACCGGCTGATCGCCGCGATCAACTCGCGCAGCTTTGCGCTATGGGCGGCATATCTGCGCGAACGGCTCGACGCCGGGGGTGACGGCGATCGCATCGCCACGCTGGTGAACGGCTATTTCGGCTTCGCGCGTGCGCACCCCAATTTGTGGACCGCGATCTACGATCACCGCCTGCCTGCCGAGGCGTCACTTTCCGAACAGGATCAACAGGCTCGGGGCGTGCTGACCGAGATCGTCATTGCCGAGGTCGCGCACGCCCTCCACACCTCCCCCGACGCCCCTGTCGCCGCCCTTGCCCGCTCCCTCATCGCCACCGTCCACGGCCACTGCGCCTTCGCCATCACCGGCGCCTGGGCCCTCATGGGCGAAGCCGCCCCGGAGATCGCCGCCCTCGCCCGGGTCCGTGAAGCCCTCGCCGGACATGCCCGCCGCTAGCACCTACTCCCGCGGATCGATCGACCACTCCCACATCGCCGCATCACCCCCGGGCGCCACCACCCGCAAATATCGCGCCGTCGTCGCATGCGGCACCTCGATCGGGGAGCCCTGCCGCTCGGCCACGGGTGCGACCACGCGCCAGCGCCGCCCATCCTGCGATGCCTCGATCCCGAAGCGATAGGACTTGTTCGCATATTCCGGCCGTATCCGGCTGCCCTTTACAGCCTGCGCCCGCCCCAGATCCGCGACCAGCATCGCCGGCTGTCCCGCGACCGGCTGCCACAACGTGGCATAGTTATCATCCGCGGCGTTTTCGGGCGATGCGCTGCCCGACGCCCGCCAACGCAGCCCCGCCGAGCGTTTCGGCGCAAACCCCGCCACCGCGCTGCCATGCGAAGGCACCACCTTGGCGATCACGCCATCCGCCCCGAGCGTCAGCGGATCGACCGCCACCTGCCGCAACACCGTGTCGCCCCCCTTGGGAAACGGCAAAGACTGCCGGTGATACAGGATGTACGACCGCCCCTCGGACCGGAACACGCTGTGATGGCCAGGGCTGATCACATCCCGCGCGCGGTCGGTCTCCAGGATCGGGCTCGTCGCGCCCTCGCGAAACGGGCCGAGCGGTGACGTACCGATCGCGTAGCGGACCTTGTACGTGTCCTTGGTCGTGTTGCCGTCGCTATAGGTCAGCAGGTAATGGCGCCCCGCCTTCACCATGAACGGCGCTTCGAAATAATTGGCCGGCGTCACATCGCGCGGCGGCCCGTCAAACGTCACCATGTCCGGCTTCAGCCGGACGACGAAGCAATGGCCGTTCGTCCAGTTCAGGCCCGATCCCCAATACAGGTAGGCACGTCCGTCATCGTCGACGAATGCCTCCGCATCGATCATGTGATATTCCGGCGCGAAATCCCTCGCGATCAGCGGCCGTCCGCCCTTGGCGTCGCGCCACGGTCCGGCGGGCGCGTCGGCGGTGCCGACCCAAACCTCGCTGCCGACCGAGACATACATGTACCACCGCCCATTCGGCGCCTTCACCACCGAGGGCGCCCAGACCTTGGCATCGCCCGACGTCGGGCCGGTTGCCGCCGCCTTGGTCGGCCAGTTCGGCGTGGTGAATGTCCAGTCGCGGCCATTGTCGGAAGACCACAGCCCCAGCCGATCGTCACCCCAAGGGTCGATGGTGGCAAAGATATACCAACGTCCCTTGTCCCGGACGATCGACGGGTCGGCAAAATAGCCGGGAAGCAGCGGATTGCCCGCGCCCGCTATGTTCCAGCGCGACACCGGCACATCCGCCGCCCCGGCCAGTGCGCCACCGGTCAGCAGCAGGGCAGCCGGCATTGCGAAACGCGAAAAAAAAGGCCGGCCCATCATTCCACCCCCGTTGCCTGCGCCGGACGAGCCTTTGCGGGCGTCGTTCCTTCTCCGACAAATGGAGTGAGGCGGAAGCTGACCCGCGTCGGCTCGGCGCGCGTGCGATATTCCGGCAGTGGCAGGCCGAAGTCGCTCCACTGTGTATCGCCACCCACGCCCCATTGAGTGGAATCGACCAGCAGCGTGACCTGCCCGTGCGGGACGATATCGGTCGATTTCCAGCTGCCCGGCTCCTTGCGATCCAGATCGGCATAGGGAAAGGCGAGCGCGTTCATCATCAACGGCCGATCACCTTCGACGCGCACGCCCCGTCCTGCGCCGGACAATTCCATCCAGCGGACATCCACCTTGTTCCCCGTCTCCTGCGGCCGGATATAGTCGTGGTTCTGCGCGGCGATCGCCCCGCGCCACAGGCCGATCGGGGCCGAGGTCTTACGGTCGACATAGCTTTCATGCGGGCCGCGCCCATACCATTCCACCGTGGTGACATCGGTCGGCAACGCAAATGCCAATCCGACCCGGAACGGCGGCGGCAGGTCGTCCTTCACCGGGGTCAGCGCACCATCGACCGCCACCGATCCATCGCCGGCCATCATGTAGCGCGTCTCGAACGTCGCAGCGCCATCGCCCAGATCGAACGTCACGATCACCGCATCGCCGGCGACCCGGACCGAGCGGACGCGCCGCATCTCGCTCATCGCCTTCCACGGAGCCATTTCGCCCGCACTGCCAACGCCCAGATCATTGTCGGTCACCGCGCGCCAGAAATGTGGTGCGCCCCCGGTGGTCAATTCCTGTCCATCCTTGGTGTAGCGACGGATCAGCCCGGTCGATCGGTCGATCTCCAGCGACGCCCCCGCCGCCCGCATCGTCACCGCATTCGCGGACTGCGTCACGGCCACATTGCCCGCAGCCGTCGGCGCAACAGCGGCGGGCGGCGTGCTTAGAGCGAATTGCTCGAACCCGATTTCCGTGCCGCCAGGCACCAGGGGGACCGCGCCGTCGCGGGCTCGTACCCGGATCGTGACGAAATATTCCGCACCGGCCTTGCGCGCGACCCCGGCCAGCGGCAGCGTGATCGTCTCTGCCCTCCGCGCCGCCGTCGACAAGGGGGGCAGCTTGCCCGAGGCGACGGCAACGCCGTTCTCCAGCACCTCCCATTCCATCGCAAAGCCAAACAGATCGCGGAAATCATGGCGGTTGCGCACTGTCACCCGGCCGCTTGCGGGATCGAAGCCATCGAACTGAACCGGCGAATAGACCTTGCGAAGTTCGTACAAATGCGGGTTCGGCGTCCGATCGGATTGCAGCAGGCCGTCACCGAATTCGATGTCGCCACCCGGATTGGGGCCGTATTCTCCACCATCACCCCAATAGCGGCGCCCATCCTTGGTGTAGCGGTACATCGACTGGTCCACCCAGTCCCAGACGAAGCCGCCCTGCAACTTCTCGGGATGGGCATAGATCGTGTCCCAATACTCCTTGATGTTGCCGCCGGAGTTGCCCATGACGTGCAGATATTCGCACTGGATCATCGGCTGCTTGTAATTCCAGTTGCGCGCATAATCGTCCATCTTGACTGCCGGATCGTACATCGGCGCATAGATGTCGGCGTACCAGTTGGGCCGGTGGTCGCTGATCCCGCCCCATGTTCCCCATCCCAGATAGCTGATCAGCCGCCCCGGATCGCGCGTCTTGGCAGCAGCTGCGGCGGCTTCGAAATTCGGCCCGATGCCCGCCTCGTTGCCGAGCGACCAGAAGATGACGGAAGGGTGGTTCTTGTCGCGCTCCACCATGTTGGTGACGCGGCTGACATGCGCCTCGCGCCATGCCGGGTCGAAGCCGAGTTGATATTTGGCGCGTTGCCGCGGCACGCGGTTCGCATAATCCATATAGGCGTGGCTCTCGATATTGGCCTCGTCCATGACGTACAGGCCGTATCGATCGGCCAGCTCGTAGAGATAGGGATCGTTGGGATAGTGTGAGGTGCGGATCGCGTTGATGTTGTTACGCTTCATCAGGCGCACATCGCGTTCCATCGACTCCCGGCTGATGACGTGGAACGTCTCGGGGTCATGCTCGTGCCGGTTCACCCCGCGAATGGTAATCGGCCGTCCGTTGATGCTGACCAGCCCGTCCTTGATCGCGACGGTGCGAAAACCGATGCGTCGCGCCGTCGACTGGACCACCGTGCCGCGACTATCCAGCAATTCGGTCACCAGCGTGTAAAGCTCTGGCGTCTCCGCGGTCCAGGGGCGCACCTGCGGCACCCGGCCGGACAGCGTCACCCGCCGTGCCTGGCCCTTGGGCACCACCTGGTTCGCGGTCAGCACCTGCCGATCACCGTCGAGCAGCACGATCCGCGCCGTCGCCGCCTCCGCGCCCGTCACCGCGACGTCGACCGACAACCGCCCGTCGCGATTGGCATCGTCCAGCCCGGCGTGCACGAAGGTGTCCGCGATCCGCGTGCGCGGCACCGCCATCAGGTAGACCGACCGCTCGATTCCCGACACGCGCCAGAAATCCTGATCCTCCAGATAGCTGCCATCGGACCAGCGATAGACCTGTATCGCCACGGTGTTCCGCCCCGGCTTCAGGAAGCGGGTCACGTCGAACGCGCTGGGCAGCTTGGAGTCCTCGGAGTATCCGACCTTCTGTCCGTTGACCCAGACATAGTACGCCGAACCGGCGGCGCCGATCTGCAACACCACGTCCTGCCCCGCCCAGTCGGCGGGCAAGGTGATGTCGCGTCGATACGACCCCACCGGATTGGTCTCGTGCGGGATCAGCGGGCGGTTCGCAGGAAAGGGATAGGCGATGTTGTTGTACCGCGCCTGGTCATAGCCCTGCGCCTGCCAGTCGGCGGGCACCTTGATGCTCTTCCACGCCGACACGTCGTAGTCGGGTTTCTCGAATCCGTCGGGCAACCGGTCCGCGCCGGGTGAGAAGGCGAACTTCCACTCGCCGTCCAGGGACAAATACCGCCGCGAATCCGCCTCGACGCCGGCCAGTGCCTGCCGGCGTGTCTCGAAGGGAAAGCCGGTCGCACTGGCGGGCAGTTTGTTGCGCGCGAAGACGGCCGGGTTTTCCCAGTCGGGGCGGGACGGGTCGACCTGCACCGGCTGCACTTGCGGGCCATCCTGCGCCTGCGCGACGCTCGCCATCGCAAGCACCGACGCGGCACCTGCCGCCAGCCTGAAGATCCGCATTGCCCCTCCCCCTTATCGAACAGCCGCTATCTAGACGACTTGCCTGACAAAATACATCCTACAAGTTCGCCTAACCGACCGATAGAGCCAAGATGTTGAAATTAGCCGGTCACTTGGCCGAATACACGCGACGATCAGCGCTTGGCTGACGAAGCCTCCCCACTTTCATCAGCTCTGCACCGCCGGGTCGCGCGCCGGGCTGGACGCAGTCATCATACGCATCTCGTACAGCACGGCATCTTCCTGCAATGCGGTGACCACCACCTCGGCCTGCGGCTTGGCGCCGTTGCCGGGCACGGGATAATCGATCGCGGCGAAATGCCCTTCCCGGCCTTCGACCTTCTGGCCGGCGCCAAGCGGCTGCCCATCCACACTGATGCCCATTTTCCGGTCGGCATCCCCCCGCGCGACCAGTACCCGCAGCACCGCCGCGCCGGGACGCCGCGCCAGCACCATGCGCATCGACTCGCCCGGGCGCAGACGCCGTGCGGAACGCCCGTTCCAGTTCACCACCTCGCTATGCTCCGACCGGAACTGGTGGTCGCGTTCGGGCTGCATCTCGCCCAGATGGATGATGTCCGACGTGCGCCGGGCAAGCGTGCGCGCCTCCTCCTGCGCCTGCACATATCCTGCCTTGGCACCCGCCCATCCGGCGGGGGTGAAGGTCGGAAAATACACCGCCGCGCGCCGGTCATATTGCGAGAAGAACGGTCTGAAGGTCAGCGCCTCGTCCAGCGCCCCCACGGCCCGGAACTGTCCTGCACCCCCCGCCGGCGCCAGGACACCCGTCGCGGCCGATGCGGTGACCAGCGCCGGCCCCACGCCCTCGAACTGCGCATCCGCCGGCCCCATGTCCGCCGCCAGCACCAGCGGCCCGTAGGTAAACGCCACCATCGACGCATCCCCCGGCGTCGGGTGCGACGCCACCGCCATCGGCAACGTCACCTTCACCACGTCCCCGGCCCGCCAACGCCGCTCCAGCACGGCATAGCCATCCCGCAGCACCGGCCGGGCCGCCACGTCGTTCACCGTCAGCACCGGCGCCTTCGCCCAACCCGGCAACCGTATGGCGAGCGCCTGCGCCGCACGTGGCGCCCGCTTCACGGTCAGCGTGGCACGGCCCTCCAGCGGCATCGCCGTATCCATTGACACCGCCAGCCCCCGCTCCGGCCAGTCCAGTTCGGACGGGATGAACAGGTTCACGTACAGCGTCCTGGCGTCGCTCCACCAGATCGAGTCCACGTGCTTGGCATGGCTTTCCATTCCCGATCCGACGCAGCACCAGAAGCTGTCTTCGGGACTGGAGAATACCCGGCGCGCGCCCGCGGCGAGCGGCATGAAATACACGAACTGACCGGTATCCGGCCGCTGATGCGCCATGATGTGGTTGAGCTGCACCTGCTCGTAGAAATCGAACCAGCGCGCATCGGGCTGCCAGCTATACAGATGCCGGGTCAGCTTCATCATGTTGTAGCTGTTGCACGCCTCGCATGTCGCCTCGGTGATGCGACCGGCCAGTTGATCGGGTTGGCCGAAATGCTCGCGCTCGGAATTGCCGCCGATGATGTAGCTGTGATGCTGCGTCACCCGCTCGTGGAAGAAGCGCGGGGCGACCATATGCGCCGGGTTGCCCGTCACCTCATGCAGCCGTGCCAGGCCGATCACCTTCGGTATCTGCGTATTGGCATGCAGGCCCGCCAGCCTGTCCTGCCGCGCGGCGAGGGGATCGAGTACCGCCTTGTGCCGGATCTTCTCGGCCATGCGCAGCCAGCGCGGATCGCCGGTCAGGGCATAGGTTTCCGCATAAGTCTCGTTCAGCCCGCCATGCTCGGCGTGCAGCACCCGCTGCATCTGCGCGTCGTCGAGCGGCTCCAGCACGCCGGCCAGATAGCCGGCCAATCCCAGCATGATCGGCATCGCCCGCGGATTGCGCGCCAGCACATGTGCGTCGATCAGCCCGGCATGGACCTTGTGCCACGTATAGAGCGGCACCCATCCGCCGTTCAGGTCGAACCCCCCGGTGCGGATATCGCCGCGCCGTACCTCCTCGAACACGACCTTGCCGTCGACCGTCTTGCCGTCGCGCTCCACCGTGGTGCCGCCGCAATAGCCGTCGCCGTGCGCGGCCTGGATGCGCGCCATTTCGGCCAGCGCATGATCCAGCCGCGCCGCCACCTCACGATCGCCCGTATTCCCCACCACCAGCGCGCACGCGGTCAACCAATGGCCCAGCGAGTGACCGGCAATGCCCATCGCCTCCCAGCCGCCATAGACCGGCTTGGGTGCCGGCAGGCCGGCCGATTGGTAGAAATTGTGCAGCAGCCGCTCGGGATCGAGGGCCAGCAGATAGCGGCGGTTCGCCTCGAACGCGTCGGCAAAGGGCGACGGCTTCAACCGCACATAACGCGCCGGCACCGGCTCGACCCGGCGGCTGCGCATGACGGGCAACTCCGCCCATGCCGCCGGCGCCAACGCCACGACGCTTGCGCTGGCCAACAGGGAACGACGGGAAAGCAACATCGCCAAAACCTCTCCATGGCCCGGTGCCCGTATCGTGCGTCCGACTTGCATGGACGGGCACCGGCCTTGAAGGAAAGCGTAAGGAAATGTCAGAGTATTGCAAGGCGGAGTTGGCGATCCCCGCCGCAAAGAAGGGGTTCGCCTAACCGACGTTCACGCCAAAGTTACGCGCCATCGGCGCAAGACCCCCCTTATATCCTTGACCTACCGCGCGAAACTTCCACTCGCCATTGTGGCGATAAACTTCACCGAAAATCATCGCCGTTTCCGTCGATGCATCCTCCGACAGGTCGTAACGCGCGATCTCGCGCCCGGTGACATCGTTGACGACTCGGATGAACGCGTTGGAGACCATGCCAAAGCTCTGCCGGCGCTGCTCGCCTTCATGGATCGTCACCGATACCGCGATCTTCTGCACGTCGGATGGAACGGTCGCCAGGTCGACCTTCAACGCCTCATCGTCGCCGTCGCCCTCGCCGGTGCGATTGTCACCAGTATGCTCGACCGAGCCGTCCGCGGAACGCAGATTATTGTAGAAAATGAAATCGGCATCGCCGCGCACCCGGTCGCCCGTCCCCAGAAGAAAGGCGCTGGCATCCAGATCGAAGTCGGTCCCATCGGTGGTACGCGTGTCCCAGCCCAGTCCGATCAGAATGCGCGAAAGGCCGGGTTCCTCCTTCGACAAGCTGACATTGCCACCCTTGGACAGGCTTACGGACATCGGTGTTTCTCCATCATCGGCAGGTCATGGGAAGATCGCCCCCATCATCGAACGCGTGGCACACGCATTCCGGTTCCCAAGCGCGGGCGATGCTTCCCATGCCGTCGTTTATGCGCGCAGCGCCTTTACCGCATGATCCGCGGCCCGCGCAGTCAGGGCCATGAAGGTCAGCGACGGGTTGACGCAGGCGATCGATGCCATCTGCGCGCCGTCCGTGACGTACAGGTTGCTGGCATCATGCGCCTGGCTCCATCCGTTCAGCACGGACTTGCGCGGGTCGCGTCCCATGCGCGCGCCGCCCATTTCATGGATCGCGTCACCCGGCACATGCTCGCTTTCCCAGCTATGCACGTTGGTCAGGCCGGCCTCACGCAGCATCGCCTCGCCCTGCGTCCGGGCGTCCGCCATCATCTTCAACTCATTGTCGCGGAAGCGCACGTCGAAGCGCATCAGCGGCACGCCGAAGCGGTCCACCTTGTTCGCATGCAGCGACACGCGGTTGTCCGCATAGGGCAGGCATTCGCCAAACGCGCCCATGCCGAACTTCCACGGGCCATAACGGCGCATGCCATGCTTCATCGACGCGCCGAAGCCGACCGGCTCTGACACTTCACGCCGCGCGCTGCCCTGATACCCATAGCCGCGGCGGAACCCGACCCCCTCGTCGCCACCGATGTTGCGGAACCGCGGCACATAGACGCCGCCCGGCCGGCGGCCATATTCGATGAACTCCTCCATTCCCGGGATGTCGCCGCCGACGCCGACGCGGAAGATGTGGTCCATCACATAGGCGCCCAGCGTGCCATTGCTGTCGAAATGGCTGCGTCCGGTGCGGGCATCGCGCGAGTTCATCAGGATCTGGGTCGATGCGATCGCCGATGCGCACAGGAATACCAGGTCGGCCGACACGACCTCCGCCTGCCCGGTATTGGCATCGACATAGCGGACGCCGGTCACCCGCTTGCGCGCCTTGTCATATTCCAGATTGGTCACCACGGCATCGGACTTCAGCGTCAGCTTGCCCGTCGCCCGCGCGGCCGGCAGCGTCACCGCCTGTGTCGAGAAATAGGCGCCGAACGAGCAGCCATTGCTGCACTGGTTGCGATACTGGCACTTGGTGCGGTTCTGATCGGGCTTGTCCTCCGTCATGTTGGACAGGCGCGTGTTGATCAGCTTGCGGCCCGGAAACTTCGACTCCAGCCGCCCCTTCAGCCACGTCTCGGCGACGTTCATCGGCATCGGCGGCTGGAATTCGCTGTCGGGCAGATAGGGCAGGTTCTCGCGCGATCCCGACACGCCGATATATTTCTCGACATAGGAATACCAGGGCGCGACATCGTCATACCCGATCGGCCATTCGCCATCGATGCCGTCGCGCTTGTTCGCGTCGAAATCCTCCGGTGCCCAGCGGAAGCTCCACCGACCCCAGATCAGCGACTTGCCGCCGACCGCCGCCGGGCGGATCCAGTAAAAGGGGCTGCCCTCGCCATACGCATAGGGGTTGGCCTTGTCGTCATTGTAGAAGGCCTGGTTGCTCGGCGCGACATAGCCGTGCTTGGCGATGAAATAGTTACTTTCGATCAGCGGCTTGGGCATGATGTTGCGCGCCGGCACCTCATAGGCCGGCTTGCCGTCATAGGTGTAGCCCTCGCCATGCTCCACCATCCGGCCACGGTCGAGCATCAGGACGCGAAGGCCCTTTTCGGTCAATTCCTTGGCGGCAAACCCGCCGCTCACGCCCGAACCGATGACGACTGCGTCGAACCTGTTGGTCGATGCCATGATTGTCCTCTCCAGAAAACAAAGGTCAGACGCGCAGTGCGCGCAGCGTCTGGAAACTCTTGGTGATGTCGGGGATGTAGGGTGCGGGCGCCTCGTCGTTTTCGACGTAGAAATGCCGCACCCCGGCGCTGCCCTTCAGCCGGAACAGCGCCGCGAAATCGGTCACGCCCGCGCCCACCGCGGTCATGCTGCGGTCCGGGCGCATGTCCTTGACGTGATAGGCGTACAGGCGATCCGCCAGCCGCTCGATCCACGCCGCGACGTCTTCGCCCGCATGCGCCACCCAGTAGAGGTCCAGCTCCACCTTCACCAGCGCCGGGTCGGTCTCGCGGAGCAACCGCTCGTACAGGCTGACCCCGCCCGGCTTGACCGTGAATTCGAAGTCGTGATTGTGATAGGCGAAGTTCAGCCCTGCCGCCCTCAGATCATTGGCGAACCGGTTGATGTTGGGCAGCGCCGCCTGCCATCCCGCCTCGGTGCGATGCTCGTCGGTCATATAGGGCAAGATCACCGTGCCCGCGCCCAGCGTCTTGGCCATCGCCACCGACTTCGCGAAATTGCCGAGCAGTGCGTCATAACCGATATGCACCGACGGCGCGGTCAGCTTTAGCCGGTCCATGGTCCGGCGCAGCATGGCATGATCCATGCTGTCATAACCGCCACCGCCGAACTCGACCTCGCGGTAACCGATGCCAGCCACCGTCTCCAGCGTCTTGACCGGGTCCTTCTGGAACAGCTCGCGTACCGTGTAGAGTTGCAGCCCGATCGGCCCCAGCTTTGCGGCAAAGGCCGGTGCACCGACGAGGCCGATGGCGGCCAGCGACCCTGCGCCGGCCAGCAGATGACGACGATTGATGGTCATGAGCTATAGACCTTGTTGACCTGGGAATAGGGAAAGGCGCCGTTATATTCGCCCGGCACCGGCAGGTATTCGCGCTCCTGCGTCATGCCGATCTCCGACGTATAGTATCCGGTGATGACAAGCTGCCGGAACGCCTCGAAGAAGGTCTTGCCGCCCGGCATCTGGTCGTTCATCGCCAGCGTCAGCAGCGCATCCTGTTGCGCCGGCGTCGCCTTGGCGGCGGACGTGCGATAGTCGCGCTGGCTGCGCGCCTCGATCGCATCCAGCCCGGCGACGATCGGCGTCCGGTCGCCCGGCTCGGCCCAGTCCGCCAGCATCTTCTCGATGAATGCCGGCACGCCCGCGGCGATGGCGCCCGGCGTGTCCGTCGTCGGCAGCACGCGCTCGCTCAGCGCGGTCATCAGCGCGCGCTGCGGCGCGGTGAAGACAGCCACGCTCGGCGGCCCCTGGTTGATCGGCGGCACCGGTTGCGCCAGCCCGGCGGCGCGCGCGATCGGTGCGAACAGGGCGCTGCCGAACATCGCGGCGACGCCCGCCAATGCGGTTCTACGGTCGATCACTGGCCCTTACCTCCCAGATCCTGTGCGATCGCCGCCTCGGTCAGCGGACGAACCCAGATGTTGCGATAGGCGACCGGCGAGTCGTGATCCTGCAACTGTATCGGCGCGGCATCGGCATGCGCCGTGTACGCAGACACCTGCCGCCATGCGGTCGTGCCCAGCATCGCCTGATGGTTCTGCACCAGCACGCCGTTCAGGAACGCGGTGACATAGGCGGGCCGCACCAGCGAACCATCCGCCGCGAAGCGCGGCCGTTCGAACACGATGTCGTAGCTTTGCCATTCGCCGGGCTTGCGCGACGCGTTCACCAGCGGCGGCTTCCAGCCATAGACGGCACCCACCGTGCCGTCGGCATAGGTCGGGTTGTTGTAGCCATCCAAGATCTGCACTTCGTAACGCTGCATGAACCAGATGCCGCTATTGCCCCGGTCCTGCGACGTCTTGGTCGGCGGATTGGGCGAGCGGAACTCCAGATGCATCTGCACGTCGCCGAAGCTCTGTTTGGAGATCAGGTTGTTCTCGCCGCCGCTTCTGGCGCGCGACGGCACGACCAGCGCGCCGTTCTCCACCGGCCACATCGCCCGCTCGCCGCGCCAGGCATCGGTCGACCGCCCGTCGAACAGCACCACCGCGTCCGACGGCGCCCCGCCCGGAGCCGCAGCCGGCGTCACCACGGCGGGCGCCGGACGGTCGGCATCATGCACCCGCCACTGCCCGCCCGGCAGCACCGGCGTATCCTTGAACCCCGGCTTCTCCTGCGCCAGCGCCGGGCCTGTGCCCAGCACCAGCATCAGGGCGGGGGCAACCTTCCGCATTCCCGTCATGCTCGCTCTCCCCCGTCGATCGCGCGATAGGCGGCGATCAGCCGCTCCTCGCCCGCGCGACCCTTTGTCGCATTGCCATGTTCCATGCCGATCACCCCGGCATAGCGTTTGTCCTTCAGCCAGCGGACGATATTGGCATAGTTGATCTCGCCCGTGCCCGGCTCGTTGCGGCCCGGATTGTCGCCGAACTGGACATAGCCGATCTCCGACCAGCACGCCGCCAGCGTCGGGATCAGGTTCCCGGACTGGATTTGCTCGTGGTAAAGATCGGCCAGGATCTTCACGCCCGGACTGTTCGCCCCGCGCGCCACCGCATAGCCTTGCGCGATCGTCTGCATATAGACGCCCGGATGGTTGGTCCGCGTGTTCAGCGGTTCCATCACCATCGCGAGCCCATGCGGCGCGACGATGTCGCCGGCTTTCCGCATCACGTCGATCACCCGCGCGGTCTGGATGTCGAGCGGCAGCTTGTTGTCCAGAAACCCCGTCACCACCGTCATCCGGTTGGCGTTCAGCCGCTTGGCGACCTCGATCGAGCTGCGGATGTCGGCCAGGAAGCCCTCGCGTTCCGCCTCGTCATTGCCGCCCAGCAGCGGCCGGGACTGCGCCCATTTGGGCATGCTGGCGACGAACACGCCCATCGTCATGCCGCGCGACGCCAGCGCCCTGGCCATCGCCTCCTGCTCGGCGACGGGGCGGCTGCGCGCCTCGTTATCCTCCCATGCGGTGAAGCCCTGGTCCGCGGCATAGGCGATCTGTTCGATCAGCCCGCCGCGACTGGCAAAGCTCCCCTCATGCGGCGCATAGCCCAGGGCGAAGCGTGCCGCGTTCGACGGGCGACGCTGCGCCCCCGCCATCCCCGCCACCAGCGACGAAGCGACCCCCGCCGCCAGAACAGTCCGACGCGACAGCGTCATGCCCCCACCTGCATCATTTGGCCCCTTCCGCCTTCAGATAAGCGATGATCGCCGCGCGCTTGGCCGGATCGGGCGTCGCGATCGGCATCTTGGTGCCGGGCACCTTCTTCATCGGCCCGGCCAGATAGGCATCCAGCGTCGCATCGTCCCAGCGCAGCTTCGACGCCTTCATCGCCGGCGAATAGTTGAAGCCCGCGACCGACGCCGCCGGCCGCCCGACCACGCCGTGCAGGTTCGGGCCGATCCCGTTGCGACCGCCCTTGTTGACCGTATGGCACGCCTTGCACGCGGCAAATGCAGCGGGCGCGGCACCCTGCGCCTGCGTCGCCTCGGATCCGAACACCAACGCCGCCGACGCGGCTCCCATCATGGCCAGGCCGATGAGCAACTTCATGCATTCTCTCCCGGACCGATATCGGTCCATTTCCGGTCGCCCCCCGCATTGGCGAGGACCGCCTCGATAAAGTCCATCGTGCGCAATCCATCCGCCACGCCCGGATGGGCGGTCTTGCCCTCGCCGCGGATCGACCCGGCAAAGGCACGGTAAAGATTGGCAAAAGCCTCGATATAGCCTTCCGGATGACCCGAAGGTGTACGGAATTGCGCCGCCACCGCCGGCTGCAATCCCGGCCCGCCGGCGCGCAACGTCTCGGCCGGCCGGTCCAGCCAGCGCAGCACCAGCGTATTGGGCTCCATCTGCGCCCATTCCAGCCCGCCATGCTCGCCGTGGATGCGCAGGCGCAGGCCATTCTCCTCGCCCGCCGCCACCTGGCTCGCCTTCAGCACGCCGCGCGCGCCGCCCGGAAAGCGCAGCAAGGCGCTGACATCGTCGTCCAGCCGTCGTCCCGCGACATGGATCGCGACATCCGCCGACACCGACGCCGCCGCCAGCCCCGACACATGCTCCGCCAGATGGAAGGCATGCGTCCCGATATCGCCCAGGCACCCGCCCATCCCGGCGCGCGCCGGATCGGTGCGCCACTTGGCCTGCTTGTTGCCGCCGGTATCGATCGGCTGGCTCAACCATCCTTGCAGATATTCCACCTGCACCAGCCGGATCGCGCCCAGATCGCCACGCGCCACCCGGACCCGCGCCTCCTCGATCAACGGATACCCGCTATAGGTGAAGGCCAGCGCGAACTGCCGTCCGCTCCTGCGCGCCGCCGCGGCGATCGCCCGCGCCTCGTCGCCGCTGATCGCCATCGGCTTTTCGCAAAAGACGTGAAAGCCCGCCTCCAGCGCCGCGATCGCCATCGGCGCATGCAGGTGGTTGGGCGTCACGATCGCCAGTGCATCGATCCGCTCCTCCTCGGGCAGCGCCGCCTCGCGTTCCAGCAACAGGTCCAGCGAGGGATAGACGCGCGCCCCGTCCAGCCCCAGCGCAGCGCCGCTCCGCGCATTGCGCGCTTCGTCGCTGCTGAACGCACCCGCCACCAACTGCCAGTCGCCGTCCAGTGCTGCCGCCATCCGGTGCACCGCGCCGATGAACGCGCCCTCGCCGCCGCCGGCCATGCCCAGCCGAAGTCGGCGCCCGCTCATGCGGCGCCGCCATCGGTCGACAGGCCCAGGATCGATCGGATCGCGGCCCGGTCCACGCCGCTCTTTGCGAAATCGTCGAACGGATGATCGGTCACGCGGATGATGTGGTCGCGGATGAACGGCGCCCCCTCACGCGCGCCGTCCTCGGCACGCTTCAACGCGCATTCCCATTCCAGCACCGCCCAGCCCGCATAGCCATATTGCGCCATCCTGCTGAAAATGCCCGAAAAGTCCACCTGTCCGTCGCCTAGCGAGCGGAACCGCCCGGCCCGGTCCACCCAGTCCTGATACCCGCCATAGACGCCCGATCGCCCGGTCGGGTTGAACTCGGCATCCTTGACGTGGAAGCAGGAGATCCGGTCGTGATACCGGTCGATGAAGTCGAGATAATCGAGCTGCTGCAGCACGAAATGCGACGGATCGAACAACAGCCGCGCCCGCGGATGCTCGTTCACCGCTGCCAGGAAGCGTTCCCACGATGCGCCGTCATGCACATCCTCGCCGGCATGCACCTCGAACGCGCAATCGACGCCCGCGTCCTCGAACACGTCGAGGATCGGCACCCAGCGCCGCGCCAGTTCGGCGAACGCCTCCTCCACCAGCCCTGCGGGCCGCTGCGGCCAGGGATAGACATAGGGCCAGGCCAGCGCACCGGGGAAGGTCGCATGCGCGCTCAGCCCCAGATTGGCGCTCGCCCGCGCCGCCATCTTCACCTGCTCCACCGCCCAGGCCTGTCGCTCGGCGGGCTTGCCATGCACCTCCGGCGGCGCGAACCCGTCGAACAGCGTGTCATAGGCGGGGTGGACGGCGACCAGCTGGCCTTGCAGATGCGTCGACAACTCCGTCACCGCGATACCGTGCCGGTCCAGCTTGGCCCGCAGATCGTCGCAATAATCCCGGCTTTCGGCCGCGGTCTTCAGGTCGATCAGTTGCGCGTTGCACGGGATCTGCACGCCGACATAGCCGAGGCCCGCCGCCCACTGCGCCATATTCTCCAGCGTGTCGAACGGCGCGTCCTGCCCCATGAACTGCGCAAGGAAGATTCCCGGCCCCTTCATATCCTTCATCGTGCGGCCTCCATCTTGCCAAGTGCCTTTTGGTCGTCGCGGAAGGTCAGCTGGAACAGGATCGCGATCGCCGCCGCCGCGATGGCCGGATACCACCACATCTGGTGCCAGTCGGCGATGCTCGGGGTCGCCGGTAGTTGCGCATACAGCAATCCGCCGATCTGCGACCCCAGCAGCATGCCGAGCCCATAGGTGAACAGCGTCAGCATGCCCTGCGCCTGCGCGTTCACGCCCTTGGGGGTCGCGATCGTGCCCGTGTAGATCGCCCCTGCGACAAAGAAGAAATCATAACATACGCCGTGCAGCGCGACGCCGACATAGATCGCCCAGAGCGAGTCCCCGCCGTCCCCGATCGCGAACAATGCGTAGCGCAGCGCCCAGGCGGCCATGCCGACCAGCAGCAGCGGCTTCACGCCGAACCGGCGATACAGCCACGGCATGGAAAACATGAACAGCAGTTCGGACATCTGCCCGATCGCCAGCGTGCCCCCGACATTCTCGATCCCCGCCGCCCCCACATAGGCCGAGGCATAGGCGTAATACATCGCCAGCGGGATCGAGATCAGCGTGGCGCAGGTCACGAAAATCAGGAACGAGCGCTGCTTCATCAGGCTGAACGCCTCGACGCACAGCACCTGCCGGACGACGCCCTCGTCGCGCGGCGTGTCGGACGCAACATTGGGCAGGGTGAAGCTGTAAAGGCCCAGCGCCACCGACACGACGGCGGCGACCCGGAAGATTTCCGGGCTCGCCGACAGTCCGGCCCAGCCGATGATCAGCCCGGCCGTGATCCAGCCCAGCGTGCCGAACGCGCGCACGAACGGGAAATTGTCCGTCCGCTCGCCAAAGCTCTTCAGCGCGATCGTGTTCGCCAGCCCGACGGTCGGCATATAGAGGATCATGTAGCCCAGCAGCAGCCAGACAAAGGTCGTGCCGCTCTCCGGCGTGACCAATCCGGGCAGCACGAACAGGATGGCGCCGCCGACCAGATGCAGGATCACCATCAGCATGCGCGGCGCGACATAGCGGGCCGCGGCCATGCCCAGCAGGAACGATCCCACGATCGATGCGATCGGCCCCACCGAAAACGCATTGGCGATCAGGTGGCCGACGCCCACCGTCTGCATCGCCAGGCCCAGCGTCACGTTCCACGCGCCCCAGACGAAGAATTGCATGAACATCAGCGCGCTCAGGCGCCCCGTCAACCATCCGTCCGCGGGGTTCGCGGTGACGTCTATCGACCCTTCGGCAACGGCCATGCCCCAACCTCTCCTCACGCAGTTTTCCTGCTTGCTAATCATGAGGCTAAGCAGATCATGAACCCATGTAAAGGTTTACATTCGCTCGAAGTGCGGAACCCTTTCGGAAAAGTCGAAGATCACCCCGCTCGGGCAGGCGCGGCGGTTCCCAGGCCGCGACACCGTCACAGGCGCCTTTGCAAACAGCGTCTTAACGGTCGACATTGCCACCGGAATGGGCCCATGGAACGCGTCATGCCGACGATCATCGAAGTCGCAGCCATGGCGCGCGTGTCCACCGCCACCGTCTCGCGCGTGCTCAGCCAGCCGGACCGCGTGGCCGAGCCGACACGGGACCGCGTGCTCGCCGTCGTGCGTGAGCTGGGCTATGCGCCCAATGTCGCGGCCCGCACGTTGCGCACCCTGCGCGCGGCCAAGATCCTGCTGACCGTGCCCGATATCTCGAACCCCTTCTTCGCCAGCGTCATTCGCGGCGCGGAGGAGGCGGCCCGCGATGCCGGTTATGCCGTGGTCCTCGGCGACACGCGGCACGATCCGGAGGTGGAGGATCAATATGCCGCGATGCTGTCGCGGCGCGAGGTGGACGGCATGATCTTTCTCGGCCACCGCCTGCCCGAAAGCCTGCGCGTCGTCGTCTCGCGCGATGGCGCACCGATCGTCAACGGTTGCGAATACAGCCCCGAACTCGGCGTCTCGGGCGTGTATATCGACAATGAAGCCGCCGCCACCGACATGATGGAGCATCTGATCGCGCTCGGTCACCGTGACATCGGCCTTGTCACCGGCCCGCCGATCAGTCCGCTCACCCATCACCGCCAGTCCGCCGCCCTGCTGACCGCCGCGCGTCACGGCATTGCGGATCGCGTGCACGTCCATGTCGGCGACTATTCCGCGCAATCCGGCTTCGAACAAACGCAGGCGCTGTTGGCGCGCGGCGTCAGCGCGATCTTCTGCTTCAGCGACGAGATGGCGTTCGGCGCGATCAGCGCGGTTGCCGCCGCCGGCCTGTCCTGCCCCGATGATGTGTCCGTCGCCGGGTTCGACGATCTGCCGCTCGCCCGCTTCTATCAGCCCGCGCTGACCACCATCGCCCAGCCAAAGGCGCAGATCGGCCGCAAGGCGGTTGAATTGCTCATGGAAACGCTGCGCCGGGACGAAACGGGGATACAGCAGGTCACCCTGCCGCACGAACTCCTGGTCCGCGGCAGCACCGCCGCTTACCGCGGATAGGGGCAGTAACGCTCCAGAAACGTCTGATGCGCCGGCAGCGTCGCCACCTGCCGCGCCACCTGCGCGCGCATGTCGTCCAGCACTTGCCGCAACCGCGCCTCCCCCATGATCGCTCCCATCCGGTGATGGTGCCGCGGCACCACCCCCTGCCCGATCATCACCTGCACCCAGGAATCGACGCGAAACAGCTCCTCGCCCTCCTGATACGCCATCGCATTGTCGCGAAACAGCGCGATCCGCTCGCGCAGCGTGTCCGGTATCGCCATCGTCCTGGCGCGCCGCCAAAAGGCGGTGTCGTCCCGTTCGGTCAGCACGTAATGCAGCACGATGAAGTCGCGGATGCGCTCCAGGTCGGCCGCCGCCTGATCGTTGAAGCGCTTGGCCAGCGCGGTGCAGTCGCCATCGAACGGAAACATCTGCAACAGGCGGGTGACCGCAATCATCACCAGATGGATGGCGGTGGATTCCAGCGGCTCGACGAACCCGCCGGCCAGTCCGATGGCGATGCAATTGCCCCGCCAAGCCTCCGTCCGCCGCCCCGCCTTGAAGCGGATGGTACGCGGCTCGATCAGGACCTCGCCCTCTACCGCGGACAATAGCCGCGCCCGCGCCTCGTCATCCGACAGATACGCCCGGTCATACACCAGGCCGTTCCCTACCCGGTGCTGCAACGGGATCTGCCACCGCCACCCCTCCCCATGCGCGATCGCGCGCGTATAGGGCACCGCCGGCCCCACCGCCCGCGTCTGCGTCACCACCGCCGAGTCCGTGGGCAGCCACTCGCTCCAGTCGACGAACGCCGCGCCCATCGCCTGCCCGATCAGCAGCGCGCGGAACCCGGTGCAATCGATAAACAGATCGCCCTCGATCCGCTCGCCCGATCGCAGCACGAGGGCCTGGATGTCGTCTTCCCGCTCGACCCGCTCGATCAGTCCCTCGACCCGTCGGACGCCCGCCCCCTC
>NZ_JALNUQ010000057.1:0-25792 GCF_026540875.1 Sphingomonas sp. GM_Shp_2 | reverse complement strand
TACAGCTTGGCGACGAAGTCGGCGTAGGCGGATTCGTTCATCAGCGCGTCCAGCTCCGACGGGTCGGACAGCGTGATCTTGAAGAACCATCCCTCGCCCTCGGGATCGCTGTTCACCAGCGCGGGCTCGTCGGCGAGCGCGGGATTGCCCTCGACCACCGTGCCCGAAACCGGCGCATACACGTCCGACGCGGCCTTGACCGACTCGACCGTCGCGGCCTCGTCACCCTTGGAGAGCGCGCGGCCCTCCTCGGGCACGTCGACGAACACGATGTCGCCCAGCGCACCCTGCGCATAGTCGCTGATCCCGACGATGCCGGTCTCGCCGTCGACGTCGATCCATTCATGATCCTGCGTGAAATAACGGCTCATCTTACTTGGCTCCTGCACGAACGTAGCGATGGGGGACGAAGGGCATGGCCGCGACGGTCGCGTCGTGCAGCTTGCCCCGCTGGATCAGCTTCACCGCCGTACCGGGCGTGGCCAGTTCGGCTGGCACATAGGCCATGGCGATCGGGGCACCCAGCGTCGGCGCGAACCCGCCGGAGGTGACGCGACCGATCACCGATCCGTCCTCGGCCACCACGCTGGCCCCTTCGCGCACCGGCTGGCGGCCGGCAACGGTCAGGCCGACGCGGCGGACGGCCGCGCCATTCTCGCGCTCGGCCAGGATACGCTGTGCCCCTGCAAAATCGGCGGCCTCGCGGCGGCGCTTGGAAAGCGCAAAGCCCAGATCGGCCATCACCGGCGTCGTTTCCGGATCGAGGTCGTGGCCGTAAAGCGGCAGGCCCGCCTCAAGACGCAGCGAGTCGCGTGCGCCAAGGCCGATCGGCTTCACCTCCGGCTCGGCGCACAGCGCATCGGCCAGCGCCGCGACCGCCTCGGCCGGCACCGAAATCTCGAACCCGTCCTCGCCGGTATAGCCCGAACGGCTGATCCACAGCGGCGTGCCGTTCCAGTCAAAGGCACCGGCGGTCATGAACACCAGCCGCTCGACACCCGGCACCAGGCGCGCCAGCGCATCGACCGCCTTCGGACCCTGCAGCGCCAGCAGCGCCTGTTCGTCGAGCAGGTTCAGCGTCGCATCGTCGGGCATCTGGTCGAGCAGATAGGCGATGTCGTCATATTTGGTCGCGCCGTTGACGACGATGTACAGTTCCTCGCCATCCTCGCCGGTGCGGCGCGTGACCATCAGGTCGTCGAGAATGCCGCCTTCTTCGTTCAGCAGCAGCGAATAGCGCATCTTCGACTCGCCCAGCCCGGTCAGGTCGCCCGGCAGCACGGTCTCCAGCGCCTGCACCACGCCTTCGCCGGTGAAGACCAGCTGGCCCATATGGCTGACGTCGAACAGGCCGGCGGACTGACGGGTCCACAGATGCTCGGCCATGATGCCTTCATACTGGATGGGCATTTCATAGCCGGCAAAGGCGACCATGCGGCCGCCCTTCGCCCGGTGCCAGCCGTCCAGCGGCAATGTCTGGATGATGTCGACGCCCTCGGGCGCGTCCTCGACGTTCAGGTCCTGCGTGTCGGTCACGGGCCGTCTCCAAAAGGGGCGATGCGGCGCAGCCCCGATGGCGGCGCCCGATCCGATCCCCCTCTGTCACGGAACCTGAGAGCTTTCCCCCGGTTCTGCGACCGGAGTTACCCCTTCGGTGGCGACATGCCAATGACGGGCTGCCGCGCTTTCCAGAGTATCGATGGCCCGCGCGGTCCTTTGGCCTGAGAGATTCCGGGGTGGTTGCTCCTTCGGCGGCCTCGCACCGGCCTGAAAGGCCGAGAGGCGCTCTCCCGCGCGTACCCATGCCGGTTGCCCGACATCGACGCCGCCGCTCTGGCAACGGCGCCGATTCAAGTCAATCGCGTTTCGCCAAGACGCTGTCTCTTTGAAAACGTGTCAAAGCACGTTTCGGCGGTGCCGTCACCGCGTCGCGTTGTAGCGCAACTGATCGTCGGTAAGCTGGAAACCGACCAGCGCCTCGAACGAGGAACGCAGCACCGCCGCGCGCACCTCGGGCTGGGTCAGCGGATCGACGGCGGCATCCTCGTCGCCCGCCTTGCGCCGCCGGGTCAGCTTGTCGCGCACGTCCTGCGGAAGGGTGGCGGCCGCGCGCGACACGGTGGTCGTCGCCTGCCCGGCGACCGATCCGCGCGGCTGGCCTGCGTCGAAATGCACGTTCACCCGCCCGATCCGCTTGGCGACGACGTTGCTGCCGCCGCGCACCACGGTGATGAAGTAGGGCAGGGTCACGTCACGCGCGCCATCGGTGGCGGTGCGCCGTGCATCCACCTGGAAGGTGACGGTGGTGACGATATCGTCGCCGACATCGGCGCAGGTGGAACGGACGTTGGTCATGTTCGCCACCACGTCGATCGCGCCGGCGTCGCGCGCATTGGCGGAGGTGAACAGGGTCACGTCGCCGGTGCCGGCCGGCACGCCCACCACCGGGCAGGCGGAGCGCACCGCGGTGATGCCGCCCGAGGCGTCGATCTCCCCGGTACGGGCGCAGCCGCCAAGCACGAGCGCCAAGGCCGCAGAAACGAGGATCGATGCTTTCACGAGGGGAACGCCTAAGCTGTGGAACCGGGATGGACCCTGATAACCGGCTTGGAGGCACGCAAGCAATGGCGTAGAGCGCTTGGCCATGACCGACACGATTTCCCAGGACACGGGCAAGCCGGCGCTGGCGCTGCTGATCGCCGCCCCGCGAGGCTTTTGCGCAGGCGTGGACCGCGCGATCCGCATCGTGGAACTCGCCATCGAGAAGCATGGCGCACCCGTCTATGTCCGCCACGAAATCGTCCACAACAAGTTCGTGGTCGACAGCCTGAAGGCCAAGGGCGCGGTGTTCGTGGAGGAGCTGCACGAGGTGCCGGACGGCGCGCACGTCGTCTTCTCCGCGCACGGGGTGCCCAAATCGGTGCCGGCCGATGCACAGGACCGTGGCCTCGACTATTTCGACGCGACCTGCCCGCTCGTCTCCAAGGTCCATCGTCAGGCCGAACGGCTGGTCGATCATGGCCGCCACATCGTGTTCATCGGCCATGCCGGCCATCCGGAGGTCATCGGCACCTTCGGGCAGGTGCCGCCGGGATCGATGTCGCTGATCGAGACGGTGGCGGATGCGGAGGTCTTTGCGCCTGCCGACCCGGCGAACCTCGCCTTCCTCACGCAAACGACGCTTTCGGTTGACGACACCGCCGCGGTCGTGGCGGTGCTGCAACGCCGTTTCCCGATGATCCAGGCGCCGCGCGGTGAGGATATCTGCTATGCCACCTCCAACCGGCAGGCGGCGGTAAAGGCGATCGCGGCATCCTGCGATGCGATGCTGGTGATCGGCGCGCCCAATTCGTCCAACTCGGTACGCCTTGTCGAGGTCGCCGAGCGCGAGGGCACGCCCGCCATGCTGATCCAGCGCGCCAACGAGCTGGACTGGACCTTCCTCTACGGCGTCGGCACGCTCGGCATCACCGCCGGCGCCTCCGCCCCCGAACTGCTGGTCCGCGAACTGGTCGAACGCCTGTCGACCCGCTTCGACGTCACCGAGCAGGAGGTGGAGACGAACCGCGAGACGATCGCGTTCAAGCTGCCGCGCGCCCTCGACGCCGCCTGACTCCATGGCAGTCTATACGACGGTATCCGCCGAGGCGCTGACCGCGTTTCTGGCGAAGTTCGACCACGGCGCGCTCGTCTCCGCCAAGGGGATCGCCGAAGGGGTGGAGAACTCCAACTATCTGGTCGACACCACCACCGGCCGCTTCATCCTGACGCTGTACGAGAAACGGGTTTCGGCCGACGACCTGCCCTTCTTCCTGGCGCTGCTCGACCATCTGGCCGATGACGGCAATCCGGTGCCCCGCGCCCTGCCCGATCGCAGCGGCGTGGCCATTCACGAACTGGCGGGGCGCCCGGCCTGCCTGATCGAATTTCTGCCCGGCGTGTCGGTGACGCAGCCGACGCCGGCCCAGGCGCGCGCCGCCGGCGCCGCGATGGGGGCGATGCATGACAGCCTGTCGGGCTTCGCCGCGACGCGGCCCAACACGCTCGGCCCGGATGGCTGGCGCGACCTGCATGCGCGGTGCGGCGCCGATCTGGATGCGATCCATCCCGGCCTGTTCGCCGATACGGCCGCCGCGCTGGAGACGGTGATCGCCCGCTGGCCGACCGCGTTGCCCGTCGCCGCGATCCATGGCGACCTGTTTCCCGACAATGTGCTGATGTTGGGCGACCGGGTGACCGGGCTGATCGACTTCTATTTCGCCTGCACCGATATCCGCGCCTATGACCTGGCCGTCATGCACACCGCCTGGGCCTTTGACGGCACCGGTGCGCGCTTCGATGCGGATGTCGGCACGGCACTGGTCGAGGGCTATGTCAGCCGCTTCGCCCTGTCGGGTGCCGAGCGTGCCGCGCTGCCGGTGCTGGCACAGGGCGCCTGCCTGCGCTTCATGCTGACCCGCGCCTGGGACTGGCTGAACACGCCGGCCGATGCACTGGTGACGCGCAAGGACCCGCTCGCCTATTGGCGGCGCTACCAGGCCTATGCGGCGGGTGCGCTGTGAGCGACGCAGCCCTGACCGCGGTCGAGATCGCCACGGACGGCGCGTGCAAGGGCAATCCCGGCCCCGGCGGCTGGGGCGCGCTGATCCGCTCCGGCACCCATGAAAAGGAATTGTCGGGCGGCGAGCCGAACACGACCAACAACCGCATGGAATTGATGGCGGCGATCGAGGCGCTGAACGCGCTGAAGCGCCCCTGCGCGGTGACGCTGTCCACCGACAGCCGCTACGTCATGGACGGCCTGACCAAGTGGATCCACGGCTGGAAGCGCAATGGCTGGCGCACCGCCGACAAGAAGCCGGTGAAGAACGCCGAACTGTGGCAGGCGCTGGTCGCGGCGGCCGAGCGGCACGAGATCAAGTGGCTGTGGGTGAAGGGCCATGCCGGCCACCCGGACAATGAACGCGCCGACAGGCTGGCCAGCGACGCCGCCAGGGCGATCGGCGGCCGCTAACCGCCGAACCGGCGGGCGGCGTAGCGGTCCGCATCCAGATCGTCCGGCACCGCACCCCCCATCAACACCGCCGCCGCGAGTGCGGCGCCCGCAGGCGCGGTCTGGATGCCGAAGCCGCCCTGCCCCGCGCACCAGAAGAAACCCGGCACGCTCGCATCGAAGCCGTAGACCGGCAGGCGATCGGGCGCGAAGCTGCGCAGCCCGGCCCAACGCCGCTCCACCGCCTCGACCCGCCAGTCCACCGCCCCCTCCAACCGGTCGATCGCCACCGCCACATCCATATCCTCCGGCGCAGCATCGCACGGCTCGCTCGGGATCTCGTCATGCGGGCTCAGCCACAATCGGCCGACGGGCTCCGGCTTGAAGTAGAAGCCGCCGTTCACGTCCACCACATGCGGCAGGCCGGCGGGCACAGGCGGCGCGGTGCGCAATTGCACCATCGTCCGGCGATAGGGCGCGATGCCGATCGGCCGCGCACCGGCCACCCGTGCGACCTGGTCCGCCCAGGCGCCGGCCGCGTTCACCAGCACGCGCGCCGCATGGGTGCCGCCCGGCGTCTCGATCGTCCACACCCCGCCCCGACGTTCGGCATTGCGCACGGCTGCGTCGGTCGCCAGCGTGACACCCGCATGGCGTGCCTGCGCCAGATACAGGGCATGCAGCCCGCCCACATCGATATAGGCGCAGCTCGGCTCGATCACCCCCAGCGTCCAGTCGGGACGCAGGCCCGGCACCCGCGTCGCCGGGTCGACGCGGTGGAGTTCGACGCCGCTGCCCTCGAAGGACGCGAGGAACCGGTCGATCGCCGCGCCGTCCTGCGTGCGGCCGATATGCAGCGATCCCAGCGGCTGGAGGAAACCGCCCGCCTGCAGCGCCGGGCCGGACGCGGTGGTCAGCGGCTGGATGCCGGGTCCGCCATAGGTTTCCGACCAGAACGCCGCCGAGCGCCCGGTCGCATGACGGCCGGGCATATCCTCCGCCTCCAGCAGCAGCACCCGCGCACCGCCGCCGATCGTCGCGGCCAGGCTGGCACCCGCAATGCCCGCGCCCGCAATCGCAATGTCGTAGATCACGGCGCCACCTGGCCGAGAAAACCGTCGATCGCGGCATAGGCGCGCGCACGGACGGGGGCGATCTCGCGCAGGATCTCATGCGCCGACTCAGGCCCGAAACGCACCACCTCGGCATGCGGCAGGCGGGTCGAGACGGCCGCCGCCATGCGCGCATCGACCAGCCGGTCGGCATCGGCCAGCACGAATTGCACCGGCGTCGTGATCGCCGACAGCCGCGGATCGGCGCGCAGCGCGGCGGTGGCGGCAAAGGCCTGCGCCACCCAGGACCAGCTCGGCGACCCCAGGCAGAGTTGCGGATTGTCCCGCCGCCACGCCTGTTGCTCGGCGAAACAGGCGATGTCGTGGGTCAGCCGCTGCTGGCGTTGTCGCGCGGCGCGCGCACTCTCGCCGCGGCGCCATGCCGGGCGGCGCGGGTCGCCCCGCCCGGCCATCCATGTCGCCAGCCGGTGGCCCAGCACCGCCCCCATCGGCGCGCGCAGGCCCAGCATCGGCGCGACCAGCACCGCGGCATCGGGCGCGAATCGCCCCTCGGTCAGTGCGCGCAGGGTCAGGAACCCGCCCATCGAATGTCCCAGCACGGCGTGCCGGGCGCCCGGCCGGTGCCAATCCCGCCAGAAGGCGGCGAGATCGTCGACCAGCGTCGCGAAATCCTCGATATGCCCGGTGTCATCCTCGGCGAGCCGCCCCGATCCGCCCTGCCCGCGCCAGTCGAACGCCGTGATGCTCCACCCTTGCGCGTGAAAATGTTCGAACGCGTCCAGATACTTCTCGAACATGTCCGCCCGGCCGGTCTGGAACAGCAAACGGCGGCGATCGTCGGCGGCCGGCCAGTCGAAGCGGCGGTGGCGCCAGCCGTCCGGCGCGGTCCATTCGCCGACGCGTGCGTTCGGATCGAGCTTTCGGCGGGGGGCAACCGGCATCATCCGCCCCGGTTACGTTTTCGAAAGCCCGCCCGTCTATACCCCTGATCCATGGGGTGGGATTTACCACGGGTCGCGCTGATCGCGCTTCTGGCGCTGCTGCTGCTGGCAGCGGGCATCCAGGATGCGCGTACGCGCGAGATCGGCAACGGCAAGAACGCCGCGATCGCGCTGCTCGCGCCCTTGTGGTGGTGGGCATGCGGGCTGTCGCCATGGCCCGACATGGCCGCGCAACTGGCGATCGGGCTCGGCCTGTTCATCGTGTTCGCGCTCGCCTTCCGCTTTGGCATGATGGGAGGCGGCGACGTCAAGATGATCGCCGCCTTGGGCCTGTGGCTGCCGGTGCAACCGCTGGTCCGGATGCTGGTGGTGATGGCGCTGGCGGGCGGCGTGGTGACGCTGCTGATGCTGATCGAACATCGCTGGCTGCGCCCGCGCGATACCGACGGTCCGGTCGAGGTTCCGTACGGCGTGGCCATCGCCATTGCCGGCCTGCTCACCCTTCGCGAACCGATATTTAACCAGTTTCCGGGTACTTAAATCGTAATCCTCACGCGAACCCGTCGCGGCCACGCGTCCGAAAAGGCTCAAAGAGAATATGGACAGCCGTAAGATCATTCTGTTGGTGGGCGCGCTGGTGGTGGCCGCCGTCACCGCCTTCTTCGCCCGCACGCTGATCGCCGGCAGCGCCGCGCCACAGGCGACCGCAGCCGCCGCCGCGCCGGTGATCGACGGCCCCGAAGTGCTGGTCGCGACCCGCGCCCTGCCGGTGGGCACGATCCTGGACGCCAGCGCGCTGCGCTTCCAGCCCTGGCCCAAGGAGCTGGTCGACGGCGCCTATTACCTGAAGGCACAGACCGATCTGAAGGCGTTGCAGGGCACCGTCGTGCGCAACGCGATCACCGCCGGCCAGCCGGTCACGCAGGGCGCCCTGGTGAAGCCCGGCGACCGCGGCTTCCTGGCGGCGGCGCTCGGCCCCGGCATGCGTGCGGTCACCGTTCCGGTATCCGCGCAAGGGTCGGTCGCCGGCTTCGTCTTCCCCGGCGACCGCATCGATCTGGTGCTGACGCAGGAAGTGGCAGGCGGCGGCGATGGTCCCGCGCTGAAAGTGTCGGAAACCGTGATGCGCAACGTCCGCGTCCTCGCCACCGACCAGCGCACCGACAATCAGGTGGGCGAGGACGGCAAGACCGAGGTCCGCACCTTCTCCACCGTCACCGTCGAATCGACGCCCAAGATGGCCGAGCAGATCGCGGTCGCGCAGACGCTGGGCACCTTGTCGCTGTCGCTGCGCTCGATCGCGGACAATCCCGCCGAGCTGGAAGAGGCGATCGCCTCGGGCGCGGTGAAGGTGCCCGACGGTACCGATCCGGCCGCCGAAAAGGCGATGATGCTGCGCGTCGCCAGCCAGCCACAGGCCGGCAGCAGCAGCTACGCCACCGGAGCGGACGTGTCGCGCTACCAGCGCAGCACCGTACCCGGCCGTGCAGCCGGCCAGATGGGTGGCGACGCGCCGGCCGTCGGCGTCGGGGGCGGAACGGGCGGCGGCACCGTCGCCACCACCGGTATCCCGAGCGGCCCGGTCATCCGCGTCGCCCGCGGCAACAACGTGACCGCCGTGCCGGTCCTGGGGAAGTAATCCGATGCGTGCTTGCCTGAACGCCCCGATGTTGAGACCCGCGATGCTTGCGCTGGCGGCAACCCTGCCCGCTGTCGCACAGGCGCGCCCGGCCGACCCCGCTCCTGCTGCTGCGGCGGCCGGGAGTGGCGGCGCCGTCATGCAGGTGAACACCGGCCGTGGCCGGCTCATCACCCTGTCCCGGCCGATGAGCGACCTGTTCGTCGCCGACGACTCGATCGCCGACGTGCAGGTCCGCTCGCCCACCCAGCTCTATGTCTTCGGCAAGAAGCCGGGCGAGACGACGATCTCCGCCACCGCGCGCGGCGGCGCAGTCGTTTATGCGACCACGGTGCGCGTCGGCAACAATCTGGACTCGGTCGGGCAGATGCTGCGCCTGACCATGCCGGAGGCGAACATCGTCGCCACCCCGATGAACGGCCTGATCCTGCTGACCGGCACCGTCGCCGCGCCGGAGGACGCCGCGGAAGCGGAGCGGCTGGTACAGGGCTTTGTCGGCGATACCACCAAGGTGCTGTCGCGCCTGAAGACCGCGACGCCGCTGCAGGTGAACCTGCAGGTGCGCATCGCGGAGGTCAGCCGCAGCTTCGTCAAGAATATCGGCGTGAACCTGCTCAACCGCCATAGCACCAGCGGCGGCCTGCTGTTCGGGATCGACTCGGGGCGGACGACGGGATCGTCGATCGCCAACGCCACGAACCCTGCAGGTCAGGTCATCGGAACCACCTATACCGTCGCCAAGGGCCCAGGCCGCACCACCTTGGGTCTCGGCGGCCGTATCCTCGGCATGGACCTGCTCGCCGCGATCGACCTGGGCGAAACATTGGGCCAGGTGACGACGCTCGCCAATCCCAACCTGACCGCGCTGTCGGGCGAGACCGCAACCTTCCTGGCCGGCGGCGAGATCCCGATCCCGCTGGCCTCCGGCTTCGGCGCCGTGAACGTCGAGTTCAAGCAATATGGCGTCAGCCTCGCCTATACGCCGACGGTGCTGTCCGACGGGCGCATCTCGCTGCGCGTCCGGCCGGAGGTGTCGCAGCTTTCGTCCGCCGGTGCGGTGACGATCGGCGGCACCACCATTCCCGGCCTGACCACCCGCCGCGCCGAGACGACGCTGGAACTCGGCTCGGGCCAGAGCATGATGATCGGCGGGCTGCTGTCGAACAGCAACGACAACTCGGTCGACAAGACGCCGTGGCTCGGCGACCTGCCGCTGATCGGCAGCCTGTTCCGCTCGAACGCATTCCGCCGCAGCGAGACCGAGCTGGTCATCATCATCACCCCCTATCTGGTGAAGCCGGTGAACAACCAGGCCGACATCGCGCTGCCCACCGACGGCGCGCGCACCCCGCGCGACATCGACCGGGTCATCAAGGGCGAGCTGGGCACCGGCGCCAGCGGCGAGCGCCGCCCGGTGCCGACCATGGCGCCGCCGCGCCAGTCCGCGCCCGCCATCGGCCTGTCCGCCCCCACCACGGTGGCACCGCCCGCCGCCAAGCCTTCCAAGCCGGCCAAGGGCGTCCCCGCCCCCGGCTTTTCCAACTGATCGGTCCGGGATGCGACACGCCATGACCCACACCCTTACCCTGACATCCTCGCTGGCGGCGGCGCTGCTGCTCGCCGGCTGCACCGGCACGCAGAATCGCGGCGTCGAATCGGTCCACCAGCCGGTGGTCGACCGCAGCGATTATGCGCTCGACCTGGGCGTGATCGGCGGCCGGCTGGCCGCTGGCGAGGAAGAGCGGCTGGACGGCTGGGCGCGCACCCTGCGCCTGGGCTATGGCGACCATGTCGCGATCGACGATCCCGCGATCGAGGCGCCGGGCGCCCGCGCCGAGGTGGCCGAACTGGTGGCGCGCTACGGCCTGCTGCTCGACGAGGCCGCAGCCTCCTCGCAGGCACCGGTCACGCCCGCCACGATCCGCGTCGTGGTCAGCCGGACGCGCGCGGCGGTGCCGGGCTGCCCCGACTGGTCGCGCGACAGCAGCCTGGACTGGAACCAGAACACCTCGTCCAACTATGGCTGCGCGACCAATGCCACGCTGGCCGCGATGGTCGCCAACCCCGCCGATCTGGTCCGGGGCCATGCCGGCCGTGAAACCGCGGACCCGGCGCAGGTCTTCAAGAGCATCGACCTGTATCGCAAGGCCGTGCCCACCGGCGGCGGCGGCACCACGGTGGGCAGTGCCGGCGGCGCTGGTGGCGGTGGCGGCGGTGCTGGCGCGGGGGGCAGCCGCTGATGAACGCTCCCTGGAAACCCGGCGCCATCACCGGGCGCGATCCCTTTGTCGCCTATGTCTGCGACGAGGCCACCGCCGATGCGGTACGCCCGATCGTGACCGAACAGGGCTGGTCGCCGGACAAGGTGCACAAGGGCGGCCTGCGCAACGCGATCCAGTCGCTGTCCGTGTCCGCCAGCCCGCAGATCCTGCTGGTCGACCTGTCCGAATCGGGCGATCCGCTCAACGACATCAATGCGCTGGCCGAGGTGTGCGAGCCCGGCACGGTGGTGATCGCCGCCGGTCAGGTGAACGACGTCCGCCTCTACCGCGACCTGCTGGCCAGTGGCATCCAGGATTATCTGCTGAAGCCGTTGCACCGCGACATGCTGCGCGACGCCTTTGCCCATGCCCAGGCCCTGCTCAGCGCCCCCAAGCATGTCGAGGGGGGGAGCGAGCATCCGCATTGCGCGGTGGCGGTGATCGGCGCGCGCGGCGGGGTCGGCGCCTCCACCGTCGCCACGTCGCTCTCCTGGCTGCTCGCCGAGAAGGAAAAGCGCTCCACCGCGCTTCTCGACCTCGACGTGCATTTCGGCACCGGCGCGCTGGCGCTCGATCTGGAGCCCGGCCGCGGCCTGACCGACGCGATCGAAAATCCCAGCCGCATCGACGGCCTGTTCATCGAGCGCGCCATGGTGCGCGCCTCTGAAAAGCTCGCCGTGCTGTCGGCGGAGGCCCCGATCAACAGCCCGATCATCACCGACGGATCGGCCTTTCGCGCGCTGGAAGAGGAAATGCGCGGCGCCTTCGAATGCATGGTGATCGATCTGCCGCGCGGCATGCTGGTCCAGCATCCGCAACTGCTCGCCGACGTGCAGACCGTGGTGCTGGTCACCGAACTGACGCTGGCGGCGGCACGCGACACCATCCGCCTCCTCTCCTGGCTGAAGGCGAACGCAACCCAGGCGCAGGTCGTCGTGCTGGCCAACCGCATGCACCCCGCCGCACAGGCGGAGATCAGCCGCAAGGACTTCGAAACCTCGATCGAGCGGCGGATCGACCATGTCATGCCCTTCGACCAGAAGCTGGCGGCGCAGGCGGCCAAGCTGGGCAAGACACTGGCGGAGGCGGGCAAGGCGAGCAAGACCATCGCTCCGCTCGCCGAGATTGCCGGCAATCTGTGCTTTGCGGCGGCGGAAAGCGCCGCGCCGGGTGGCAAGGGCATCAAGGGTGGCCGCGGGCCATCGCTGATGGCGCGGTTCGACTTCAAGGGCCTGATGGCCAAGCGCCCGCCGCGCAAATGATCCGTTCCCGCCCCCAGTCCCGGTTCCCTGGCGGAGCGCCGCGATGACCGACATGCTGCCTTTCATCATGGTCATGGTCGGCATGGCGATCGTCCTGGCGATGATCGTGATGGCCTTTGCCGGCCCCTCCCCGGCCCGCGCACAGGCGCGCCGCATGGCGCAACTGCGCGAGCGGCATTCGGAGGTGGCGGTGATCTCCTCCACCCAGATGCGCCGCATCACCAATGCGCGCGACACGCGGATGGACGAGGCGTTCGGCCGCATCCTGCCCAACCCCGCGCTCCTCGCCAAGCGGCTGGCGATGACGGGCAAGGACTGGACGGTGGGCCAATATGGCATGGTCAATGCCGGCGTGACGCTCGCCATCGCGGTGTTGATGCTGGTGGAGGGGATGCCCTTCCTGCTGGCGCTGTTCGCCGCGATCTTCGTCGGCGTGGGCATTCCGCATTTCGTCATCGGCAAGCTGATCCAGCGCCGGGTCGGCCAGTTCACCGCCAAGTTTCCCGACGCGATCGAGCTGCTGGTCCGCGGCCTGCGCTCGGGGCTTCCCATCACCGAGACGATGAGCGTCGTCGCGCAGGAGGTCGAGGGCCCGGTGGGGGAGGAATTCCGCACCATCACCGACAAGATGAAGATCGGCCGCTCGATGGACGTAGCGCTTCAGGAAACCGCCGACCGGCTCGGCACGCCCGAGTTCCAGTTCTTCGTCATCACCATCGCCATCCAGCGCGAAACCGGTGGCAACCTGGCCGAAACCCTGTCCAATCTCGCCGACGTGCTGCGCAAGCGCGCGCAGATGAAGCTCAAGATCCGGGCGATGTCGTCGGAATCCAAGGCATCGGCCTATATCGTCGGCTCGCTGCCGTTCATCGTCTTCGGCCTGATCTTCATGGTCAATTCGGCCTATCTGATGAACTTCTTCACCGACGAGCGGCTGATGATCGCGGGGCTTGGCGGCCTGCTGTGGATGGGCATCGGCGTCTTCATCATGGCCAAGATGGTCAGCTTCGAGATCTGAGGGACGATCATGGCCCCCACCACCCCCACCATCCTGGGCATCGACGTGCTCTGGGTCGCGACGATCCTGTCGGGCGTCGCCGCCTTTGCGGTGATGGTCGCGATCTACGCGGTCACCACCTCGCGCGATCCGATGACCAAGCGCGTCAAGGCGCTGAACGACCGGCGCGAACAGTTGAAGGCGGGCATCACCGCCTCCACCAAGCGCCGCGCCAAGCTCGTCCAGCGCAACGACACCGCCGACCGGATGCGCGCCGTGCTGCAATCCCTGTCGGTGTTGCAGGAGGAACAGGTCAAGGCCGCGCAGATCAAGCTGCTGCAGGCCGGCATCCGTTCCAAGGAATGGGCCGTCGCCGTCATCTTCGGCCGGCTGGTCATGCCCATCGTGTTCGGTGGCCTCGCTTTGCTGTGGGTGTACGGCACCGAGGGCTTTGCCGACTGGTCGCCCTTGAAGAAATACATGCTGGTCGCCGGCACCTTCATCCTGTCGTACAAGGCGCCCGACCTGTTCCTGAAGAACAAGATCACCAAGCGGTCCGATGCGATCCGCAAAGGCCTGCCCGACGCGCTCGACCTGCTGGTGATCTGTGCGGAGGCGGGCCTGACCGTCGACGCCGCCTTTCACCGCGTCGCGCGCGAGCTTGGCCGCGCCTATCCCGAACTGGGCGAGGAATTCTCGCTGACCGCGATCGAGCTCGGCTTCCTGACCGACCGGCGTCAGGCGTTCGAAAATCTGGCGATGCGCGTCGATCTGGATGCGGTGAAAGGCGTGGTCACCACCATGATCCAGACCGAGAAATACGGTACGCCGCTGGCCTCCGCGCTGCGCGTGCTCTCCGCCGAGTTTCGCAACGAGCGGATGATGCGCGCCGAGGAAAAGGCCGCCCGCCTGCCGGCGATCATGACCGTGCCGCTGATCCTGTTCATCCTGCCGACGCTGTTCGTCGTAATCCTCGGGCCGGCGGCCTGTTCGATCAAGGACTCGCTGATCAGCGGAAGCTGAAACCGACACGCGTCCGGGTCGTTGACCACCCGTAACAGGAGGTTGGCGATGCTGTTTTCGACACCCACGCAATATGCGGTGCTGGCACTGCTCTTCGTCGGCGGCTGGCTGCTGGGGCTGGCCAGCCATCCCGGCGGCCGCAAATGGCGCGAACGCTACACCGCGGAGCGCGATGCCCATGCCACGGTCCGCAAGGAACACGACGCCCGCCTCGACGCGGCGAACGCACGCATCGCGGAACTGGAGCGGGAGAATAACCGCCTCGCCCATGCCGCGCCCGTGGCAACGGCGGCACCGGTAGCACCGGTGGCCAGCGCCCCCATCTCCACCGCGCACGTACCGCCCCGCCCCGTCGCCGCCAGCGCAGCCCGCCCGGCCTTTGGCGGAGAACGCCGCGGCTGGTTCGATTTCGGCGACCGCACCCGCCGCTAAAGCGGATGGGTTTGGCCCGAGTCTAATCGCGTTTCACGCAAAACCCCTCTCCCCTCTGGGGAGCATCAGGTAAACAGCGCCCCGCGCTGTTTAGTCCATGCCGGGGGCATGAACGACCTGATGCTGGAGGGGCCCGCCGCAAGGCGGTGGGAGGGTGAGGGGTCGCCAAGCAGCGCCGCACTGTTGGTCTACCCCTCACCCTTCCCACTACCTTTGGCAGCGGACCCCTTCCCTCTCCCCGTGGGGGAGAGGGGGATTGGCCTCATGCATCCCCTTCAGGGCGGGGTATCCTACCCGTTCAGACCGCTCTCCCCGGAGGGGGAGAGAGCTGGGCCCTACTTCCGCAAAGCCGCCTGCGCCGCCGCCAGGCGCGCGATCGGCACCCGGTACGGGCTGGCCGAGACGTAATCGAGCCCCACCTGCTCGCAGAACGCGATCGACGCCGGATCGCCACCATGCTCGCCGCAGATACCCAGCTTGATGTCGCCGCGCGTCGCCCGGCCACGTTCGGCGGCCAGGCTGACCAGTTCGCCCACGCCCTCCACGTCCAGGCTGACGAACGGGTCCTTGGCGTAGATGCCCTGCTCGACATAGGTGCTGAGGAAGCGCGCGGCATCGTCGCGGCTGACGCCCAGCGTCGTCTGCGTCAGGTCGTTGGTCCCGAACGAGAAGAACTCGCCCACCTCGGCGATTTCACCCGCCTTCAGCGCGGCGCGCGGCAGCTCGATCATCGTGCCGACCAGATAGTCGACCGCGCGCCCCCGCTCGGCAAAGACCAGCTTGGCCGCCTTGTCGACCACCGCCTTCATCAATTCCAGCTCGCGCCGCGTCGCGACCAGGGGGATCATCACCTCTGGAATCGGTGCCTCTCCCGACTTCTCGGCCACGTCGATCGCCGCCTCGAAAATCGCCCGCGCCTGCATCTCGTAGATTTCCGGATAGGTCACGCCCAGCCGGCAACCGCGATGCCCCAGCATCGGATTGAACTCGTGCAGTTCGTTCGCGCGGCGCTTCAGCGTGTCGATGTCCAGCCCGGCGGCCTGCGCCACCTCGGCGAACTCGGCTTCCTCATGCGGCAGGAACTCGTGCAGCGGCGGATCGAGCAGGCGGACGGTGACCGGCAGGCCCGCCATCACCTCGAAGATCGCGGTGAAATCGCTGCGCTGTTCGGGCAGCAGCCGGTCCAGCGCGACCCGCCGCCCCTGCTCGTCCGATGCCAGGATCATCTGGCGCACCGCGGTGATGCGGTCCGCCTCGAAGAACATGTGCTCGGTGCGGCACAGCCCGACGCCCTCCGCACCGAACTCGCGCGCGGTCTTGCAGTCGAGCGGCGTTTCCGCATTCGCCCGCACCTTCAGGCGGCGAACCGCGTCGGCCCATTCCATCAGCGTGCCGAAATCGCCGGCCAGCTCGGGCTGCACGGTCGCGACCTCGCCCACCATCACCTCGCCACTGGCGCCGTCGATGGTCAGCGTGTCGCCCTCGCGCACTTCACGGCCGGCGCAGCGCAGCACCTTGTCCTTGGCCGAGATCGCCAGCGACCCCGCGCCGGACACGCATGGCCGCCCCATGCCGCGCGCCACCACCGCGGCGTGGCTGGTCATGCCGCCCCGCGCGGTCAGGATGCCCTTGGCGGCATGCATGCCGTGAATATCCTCCGGGCTGGTCTCGACGCGGACCAGGATCACAGACTCGCCCGCCGCCGCACGCTTTTCCGCCGTGTCGGCGTCGAACACCACCTTGCCCGATGCCGCGCCCGGCGATGCCGGCAGGCCCTTGGTCAGCACGTCGCGCTTCGCCTCGGGGTCCAGCGTCGGGTGCAGCAACTGGTCGAGTGCCGCCGGGTCGACGCGGGCGATCGCCTCCTCGCGGGTGATCAGCCCTTCGTTCGCCATGTCGACCGCGATCTTCAGCGCCGCCTTGGCGGTACGCTTGCCCGACCGGGTCTGGAGCATCCACAGCTTGGCCTGCTCCACCGTGAACTCGATGTCCTGCATGTCGCGGTAATGGGTTTCGAGCTGGTCGAACACCGCGGCCAGTTCGCGGTAGACCTCCGGCATCGCTTCTTCCATCGATGCGGGCTTGGCGCCGGCTTCCTCGCGCGCCGCCTTGGTCAGATATTGCGGCGTGCGGATGCCCGCCACCACGTCCTCGCCCTGCGCGTTGATCAGGAACTCGCCATAATAGGCGCGGTCGCCCTTGGACGGATCGCGCGTGAACGCCACGCCCGTCGCCGAGGTGTCGCCCATGTTGCCGAACACCATCGCCTGCACGTTGACCGCGGTGCCCCAATTGGCGGGGATGTCGTTCAGCCGGCGATAGACCTTGGCACGCTCGGACTGCCACGAACCGAACACCGCGCCGACCGCACCCCACAGCTGATCATGCACGTCCTGCGGGAAGGGCTTGCCCCACTGCTCCTCGACCAGCGCCTTGTACTGCGCGACCAGCGCCTTCCAGTCGGCGGCGCTCATCTCGGTATCAAGGGTGAAGCCGTTGTCTTCCTTGGCGATCTCAAGCGCTTCCTCGAACGCGCCGTGATCCAGTTCCAGCACCACGTCGGCATACATCTGGATGAAGCGGCGATAGCTGTCCCACGCGAACCGCTCATCGTCCGCCGCCTTCGCCAGACCCTCGACGGTGTCGTCGTTCAAGCCGAGGTTCAGCACCGTGTCCATCATGCCCGGCATCGACACCCGCGCACCCGACCGCACCGACACGAGCAGCGGGTTCGCCGGATCGCCGAAGCGCTTCTCGGTCACCGCCTCGATATGGGCGATCCCCGCCGCAACCTCGTCACGCAAGCTTTGCGGAAACTGCTCGCCTTCCTCATAATAGCGCGTGCACATCTCGGTCGAGATGGTGAACCCCGGCGGCACCGGCAGGCCGATCGATGCCATCTCGGCCAGATTGGCGCCCTTGCCGCCCAGCAGGTTCTTGTCCCCCTTGCCGCCATCCGAAACACCGCCGCCGAACCTGTAGACGTAGGTCATTGTCTTTCCCCTGTTTCGTTTCGTGGTCGCCCAAGAGGGGGCGTATCAGCCTTCAATCCGCGAGAAGTCGGCAACATTGTGCACCGCGGCACGCACCCGCGCCAGCAGGTTCAGCCGAGCCGCCCGGCGCGCAGGATCGGCGTCGTTGACCGTCACCTGGTCGAAGAACGCATCGATCGGCGCACGCAAGGTGGCAAGAGCCGCCATCGCCCCCTCGAAGTCCTCCCGCGCCACCGCCTCGCCGGCGCGCGGCTCGGCGGCATCGAGTGCGGCGATCAGGTCGCCCTCGGCCTGTTCGGGTGCGTAGGACAGCGCGGTCGCCTCGACACCGGTCACACCTTCCTTCTTCAGGATGTTGGCCGCGCGCTTGTACCCGGCCAGCAGGTTCGCGCCGTCCTCCGTCCCGACAAACGCCTGCAACGCGCGCACGCGGGCGAGCAGCCGGACCAGATCGTCTTCCTTAGCTCCCTGCCCGTCAATTACACGGGCTGCACGTATGATGTCCGCAGAGATACCATTCTCGCGTTCAGAAACTTCCAAGCGATCCAATATGAAGTCTCGAACGGCAGCGGCAACCGGCACATTCGCCATCATATCATCGAGTACGGCCTGACGGATTTCTTTGCCGAAGGCATCCTCCGACAAGGAGGATGCAAAGCCTTTTACTGCACCGATAGCCGCTTCCATACCTAGATGATCGAGTACTGCACTGAATGTTTTCGCTCGTTCGTTCTGCTTCAGGGCCAGCGCCGAAACGACGTTCTCGCTCATCCAACTTTGTAGGGCCGCAAAGAACAAACTGAATCGAAGATCGTTTTCTTTTGTTAACCGAATAATGCCGAGTGCCGCTCGGCGTAAGGCAAAGGGGTCTTTTGAACCGGTAGGTACAGCATCAATCGAGAAGAATCGGGTAAGAGTATCCAGCTTGTCCGCCAGACTGACCGCCACCGTCACCGGCGCGGTCGGCACGTCGTCGCCCTGCCCGACCGGCTTGTAATGGTCGCGCACCGCCTCGGCGACGCGGGCGTCCTCGCCCTGTGCGGCGGCGTAATAGCCGCCCATCAGGCCCTGCAATTCCGGGAACTCGCCGACCATGCCGGTGACGAGGTCCGCCTTGGCAAGCCGCGCCGCACGCTCGGCAAGCGCCGCCCACTGCCCCCTCTCCCCTGCGGGGAGAGGGTTGGGGTGAGGGGCTGCCACGGACGGGCCGCTGCCGGGCTGCCCCTCACCCTCCCCGCGGCTGTGCCGCGGGTCCCCTCCCTCCCCCCGGGGGGGAGAGGGCGTTTCGGCACCCACAACGCCCTCTTCGACCAGCCAGCGGGCCAGCTTCGCCACCCGCTCCACCTTGTCGGCGACGGTGCCCAGCTTTTCGTGGAAAACGATCTTTTCCAGCTTGTCCGCCTGCTCGGCGAGCGGCGTCTTCAGGTCCGTCTCGTAGAAGAAGCGCGCATCCGACAGGCGCGCGGCCAGCACCTTGCGGTTGCCCTCCACGATCTTGGCGCCGCCATCGCTCGCCTCGATATTCGCGGTGCAGACAAACGCATTGGCCAGCTTGCCCGCGCCGTCGCGACAGACGAAATATTTCTGGTTCACCCGCGCGGTAAGCTGGATCACCTCGGGCGGCACGTCGAGAAACGCGTCGTCGAAGCGCCCGAGCAGCGGCACCGGCCATTCGGTCAGGCCGGCATTTTCCGCCACCAGTCCCTCGTCCTCGACCAGTTCCAGCCCCGCCTCGCGCGCCAGCGCTGCGGCGCGGCTGCGGATCAGCGCGGCACGCTCGTCTTGATCGACCAGCACATGCGCCGCGCGCAGTTGCTCGACATAGCCGTCCGGACCGGTCAGCGTGATCGCCGCCGGCGCGTGGAAGCGGTGGCCGCGCGTCTCGGTGCCGCTGGTGACGCCGGCGATCTCGACCGGCACGACCCGTTCGCCGAACAGCGCGACGATGCCGTGCAGCGGCCGCACCCAGCGCAGCGACTCGGTGGATTGCGAGGCATCGCCCCAGCGCATCGACTTGGGCCAGGGAAAGCCGCGGATGATCGCCGGGATCGCCTCTGCCAGCACGTCCGCCGTCGCGCGGCCCGGCTTTTCGGTAATCGCGAACAGCACGCCGTCGCGCTCCACCAGTTGCTCGCGCATCAGCCCGGTCTTGCGCAGGAAGCCCTCCAGCGCCTGCGGCGGCGCGGCGGCACGCGGCCCCTTCACCTCCTCCGACACCGCCTCCGTCGCATCGGGCAACCCCTTCGCGATCAGCGCCAGCCGGCGCGGCGTGGCATAGGTGATCGTCTCGCCGGCGCGCAAGCCAGCCTTGGCCAGTTCGGCGGCGAACAGGCGTGCAAGGTCCTCGCGCGCCTTGGCCTGCATGCGGGCGGGAATTTCCTCGGAGCGAAGTTCGAGAAGAAAGTCGCTCATGCCGCCCACCCGTTCTTCTCCATCCAGGCGCCGCACGCCCCCTTCGCCAGATCGCGGACCCGCCCGATATAGGCCTGGCGCTCCGCCACCGAGATCACCCCGCGCGCCTGGAGCAGGTTGAAGGTGTGGCTGGCCTTGATCGCCTGTTCGTATGCCGGGATCGGCAAACCGCGCGCCAGGCTGTTCTCGCATTCGGCCGCGGCCTTACGAAAGGCGTCGAACAGCGTGTCGGTGTCCGCCACCTCGAAGTTCCACGTGCTCATCTGGCGCTCATTCTCCAGGAACACATCGCCATACGTCACGCCCGCATCGTTGAACGCCAGGTCGTACACATTGTCGACGTCCTGGATGTACATCGCCAGACGCTCCAGCCCATAGGTCAGCTCGCCCGCCACCGGCTTCATGTCGAAACCGCCCATCTGCTGGAAATAGGTGAACTGCGTCACCTCCATGCCGTCGCACCAGACTTCCCAGCCCAGCCCCCAGGCGCCCAGCGTCGGGCTTTCCCAGTCGTCCTCGACGAAGCGGATATCGTGCTTGCCCATGTCCACGCCGATCGCGGCCAGACTGCCCAGATACAGGTCCTGCAGATCGGCCGGGCTCGGCTTCAGGATCACCTGATACTGGTAATAATGCTGCAACCGATTGGGGTTCTCGCCATAGCGGCCATCGGTCGGGCGGCGGCATGGCTGGACGAAGGCGGCGTTCCACGCATCCGGCCCCAGCGCGCGGAGCGTAGTGGCGGGGTGAAACGTGCCGGCGCCCATCTCCATGTCATAGGGTTGCAGGATCACGCATCCGCGGTCGCTCCAATAGTCATGGAGGGTAAGGATCATGCGCTGGAAGGATAGAGGCTGGGTCACGAGCGTGGCTTTGGCGGATGGGCCCAGAAGGGTCAAGCGAGTGGCACCGCGCGCGCGGAAGGGCTAGATACCGCTGCCACGACCCACCCGAGGAGACCCGGTTTGCTACTGCGTTCGTTCCGCGCGACCCTGACCTCGATCGCCCTGCTGCTCGCCCTGCCGGCCTGCGCACAGTCCAGTCCTACCCAGGCCAAAGCCGCCAACGACGCCGATCCGGCGCTGTGGGTGGTCAAGGATGCGGATACCACCGTCTATCTGTTCGGCACCATCCACGTGCTGAAGCCCGGCCTGTCCTGGTTCGACGAGGCGGTGAAGACGGCGTTCGACAAGTCCGGCGAGCTGGTGCTGGAGATGGTGCAGCCCGATCCCGCCGCCATGCAGCAGATCGTCGCCACCACCGGCATCAACCCCACCGGCCCGACGCTGACCGAGCAACTGCCCGAGGCCAAGCGCCCCGCCTATCTGAAGGCGCTGACCGAGGCGGGCCTGCCTTCCGCCGCGTTCGACCGGATGAAGCCCTGGCTGGCCGCGGTCAGCCTGTCGCTGATGCCGATCCAGAAGCTCGGCTATGACGCGTCGAACGGCCCGGAAACCGTGCTGGCAAGCGCCGCCAAGTCCGCGAACAAGCCGGTGATCGGCCTGGAAACCGCAGAACAGCAGATCGGCTATTTCAACGGCCTGTCGCAGCCGGCCCAGATGCAGTTCCTGGTGTCCACCGTCGATGAACTGCCCGAAGCGGGCAAGACGATGGCGACGATGGTCGACAACTGGTCGCATGGTGACCCGGAGGCCCTTGCCAAGACGATGAACGAAAGCCTGAAGGACTCGCCCGAGGTCGCAAAGGTGCTGCTCACCGAGCGCAACGCACGCTGGGCGAAGTGGATCGCGAACCGCATGGCGAAGCCCGGCACCGTCTTTGTCGCGGTCGGCGCCGGGCATCTCGCCGGGCCCGACAGCGTCCAGGCGCAACTGGCACGGGCAGGCGTGAAGGCGGAACGCGTCGCCTATTGAGGCCCCGCGATTGCCAGCGCGCATGGTTTCGGCTATGCGCGCCGGCTTCCGGCCATGGTCATCCCTGGAGGCGTGGGCGGAAAAGCACATCCATTCGTTTTCGGAGCATATCGCATGAGCGACACCATTACGCTCGCAGCCGAGACGCGTGACCGGGCTGGCAAGGGAGCCTCCCGTTCGCTGCGCCGTGAAGGCCGCGTCCCCGCCGTGATCTACGGCCAGAACAAGGAGCCTGCCGGCATCCATCTCGAAGAGAAGGAACTGGTCAAGGCTCTCATGACCGGTCACTTCTTCAACTCGGTCGTGATGCTGAACGGCGAGCGTACCCTGCCCAAGGACGTCGCGTTCCACCCGGTCACCGACCGTCCGCTGCACGTCGACTTCCTGCGTATCGGCGAGCATTCGACCGTCACCGTCGCGGTGCCGGTGGTGTTCACCGACGAGGACGAGTCGCGCGGCCTGAAGCAGGGCGGCGTGCTCAACATCACCCGTCACGAGGTCGAGCTGGTCGTCGACGCCGCCAACATCCCGGCGGAACTGACCATCTCGCTCAAGGGTCGCGAGATCGGCGATTCGATCCACATCTCCGACGTGGCGCTGCCCAAGGGCGCGCAGCCGGCGATCGAGGATCGCGACTTCGCGATCGCCACGATCGTGCCGCCGACGGTCCCGACCGCCGCCGACGAGGCCGCGGACGCCGATGCCGGTGCCGCTGGCGACGATACGGCCGAGGGCTGATCGTCCCGGTCCCTCCGGGGATCGCCGACGGAAAGGGGGGGGCAGGTGGCGGCAACGCCCCTGCCCCCTTTTCGTTCTACCCGTTCGTCTCGAGTAGCCGTCGAGTAGCAGCAAAGCTGCGTATCGAGACGGCGTATCGAGAGACAGGTTGGCGCTCGGAACGGTACCTCGATACGAGTTCTCGATACGTCCCTGCGGGACTACTCGATCTCTACTCGCCACGAACGGGGGAGAAATGGCGTCATCTCAGGCGACCGCCCACCAACCAAGGAGATCGCAGCGTGCAAATCTGGGTCGGACTCGGCAATCCGGGGCCGCAATATGCGATGCACCGGCACAATATCGGCTTCATGATGCTGGACGCGATGGCCGAGATCCACGGCTTCGGCGCGGTCAAGAAGCAGTTCCAGGGCTGGACGCAGGAAGGCCGCATCGGCACGCACAAGGTGCTGCTGCTGAAGCCTGCCACCTTCATGAACGAAAGCGGCCGCTCGGTGGGCGAGGCGCTGCGCTTCTATAAACTCGGGCCCGACGCGCTTACCGTCTTTCACGACGAACTCGATCTCGCCCCCTTCAAGGTGAAGGTGAAGACCGGCGGCGGGACCGCGGGCCATAACGGCCTGCGCTCGATCGACCAGCATCTCGGACCCGATTTCCGCCGCGTCCGCCTCGGCATCGGCCATCCCGGCCACAAGGACCGGGTGACCGGCTACGTGCTCGGCAACTATGCCAAGACCGAGATCGAGCCGCTGTCCGACCTGCTCGGCGCCGTCTCGGCGGAGGCCGGCTGGCTGGCGGATGGCGACGACACCCGTTTCATGAACGATGTCGCGCTTAGGATGGGTCAGGCATGAGCACGTCCGGGACGATACGCCGCCTGTTCGCCTCGCTCCTCTACGAGGGGCGGATCGACGATGCCGATCTGATGGCCGATCTGGAGGATAGCTGCCTCGCCCTTGCCGAGGACGACCGTGCCGGGCGCCGCTGGTCGAAGGAGCATGGCTATCGCGGCTATACCAGCTATGCCTCGCTGAACGACCTGCCGATCCGCGATCCGGTGTTCGCGGACCTGAAGAAGAAGCTCGACCGCCACGTCGCGGCCTTTGCGCAGGAATGCGCCTTCGATCTCGGCGGGCGCAAGCTGAAGCTGGACAGCCTGTGGGTCAACGTCCTGAAGCCGGGCGGACATCATTCCGCGCACATCCACCCGCACAGCACCGTCTCGGGTACGCTTTATGTCGCGATGCCGCCGGGTTCGGGCGCGTTGAAGCTGGAGGATCCGCGCCTGCCCATGCTGATGGCCGCCCCGCCGCGCCGCCCGGACGCACCCGACGATCTCGCCACCTTTGCCACTGCGCAGCCGGAGCCGGGTACGGTCCTGCTCTGGGAGAGCTGGCTGCGCCACGAGGTCGTGCCCAACGCCGCCAAGGGCGAGCGGATCAGCGTCAGTTTCAACTACAGGTAGTTACGCAGGCGAAAAGGTTCCGTCGATTCGGCGTCGATATGCCACGCTTCATCGCGGCATACTCGTCTCCTTAGCATCTGGCATGATTAACGGGCGCCACGCATGGCGCCCTGCCGCGCGGACCAGCGCAGAGAAATCGCACGACATGTTGGAAGCCGTTGTTTTCACCTATGGAATGCTCGCCAGTTTCGTCCTGTCGGGCGCGACTCGCAATGCCAAGGCGCGCCGCGCCAATCCGCGTATGCTGCAATATGTCGGTTATGTGCTGATGAGCTTCTCTGCCGCGCTCGGCGTCATGCTGCTCGGCTATGCGGCGATGATGAGCCTGTCCGGCTAAGCATTGAGGTGAGGCGCCGGCGTCGCTAGAGCGGCGCTTTCGCCTCTCTCCACAGGAACGACGCATGGGTTTCCGCTGCGGCATCGTGGGCCTGCCGAATGTCGGCAAGTCCACCCTCTTCAACGCGCTTACCGAGACGGCCGCTGCGCAGGCCGCCAACTATCCCTTCTGCACGATCGAGCCGAACGTCGGCAACGTCGCGGTTCCCGATCCGCGTCTCTACTCGCTGGCCGAGATCGCCGGCTCGGCCAAGATCATCGAAACGCAGCTCGCCTTTGTCGACATCGCCGGGCTGGTTCGCGGTGCGTCCAAGGGTGAAGGGCTCGGCAATCAGTTTCTCGGCAACATCCGCGAGGTGGACGCGATCGTCCATGTGCTGCGCTGTTTCGAGGATGGCGACGTCACCCATGTCGAGGGCAAGGTCGATCCCATCGCCGACGCCGAGACGGTCGAGACCGAGCTGATGCTCGCCGATCTCGAAAGCCTGGAGAAGCGCGTCCCCAATCTCGTCAAGAAGGGGCAGCAGGGCGACAAGGAGGCCAAGATCGGTGCCGCCGTGCTCGGCCAGGCGCTGGAGCTGCTCCGTGACGGCAAGCCCGCCCGCCTGACCCAGCCCAAGGATGCCGAGGAGGAGCGCGTCTTCGCCCAGGCGCAACTGCTCACCGCCAAGCCCGTCCTTTACGTCTGCAATGTCGAGGAAGCGAACGCGGCGAACGGCAATGCCCATTCGCAGGCCGTTTTCGCCAAGGCCGCGGCAGAGGGGGCGCAGGCCGTCGTCGTCTCCGCCGCGATCGAGGCCGACATCGCCACCATGCCGCCCGAGGATCGCCCCGAATTTCTCGGTGAGCTCGGCCTGTCGGAAACCGGCCTCGCCCGCGTCATCCGCGCCGGCTACACGCTGCTCAACCTGCTGACCTTCTTCACCGTCGGTCCCAAGGAAGCGCGCGCCTGGACCGTCCATGCCGGCGCCAAGGCTCCGCAGGCGGCAGGCGAGATCCACACCGATTTCGAACGCGGCTTCATTCGTGCCGAAACCATCGCCTTTGACGACTATGTCGCCTGCAAGGGCGAGGCGGGCGCCCGCGACGCCGGCAAGCTGCGCCAGGAAGGCAAGGAATATGTCGTCCATGACGGCGACGTGATGCTCTTCCGCTTCAACGTCTAATCGCTTCAAGCCCTCCCCCGGTTGGGGGCCGCCGAACCACCGACCCCTCTCCCCCACGGGGAGAGGGAGGGGCCCACTGCCGTGAGGCAGTGGGAGGGTGAGGGGCCGCCCAGCAGTGCAACGCTGCCCGGCAACCCCCGCTTCCGCCTGTCACATTTCCCCGCTACGCGCTTGCGCCATCATGCGG
>NZ_JALNUQ010000056.1:0-26792 GCF_026540875.1 Sphingomonas sp. GM_Shp_2 | reverse complement strand
CATCGTCGCCGCGCTGTTCTTCGTCCTGTTCCTCGGCTGGGCCGCCTTTGTCCGCCTCGACGCCGCCGCCTATGCCCCCGGCACGCTGGTCGTCTCCGGCCAGCGCCAGACGGTGCAGCACCGCGACGGCGGCGTGCTGCGCCAGATCCTGGTCCGCGAAGGGCAGCGGGTGGCAAAGGGCCAGCTTCTCGCCAGCCTCGCCGCCGCCGATGTCGTGGCGCAGGAACGCGCGCTCTCCGCACAAGCCATCCGCCTGCTCGCCCAGCGCGCCCGGCTGGAGGCCGAACAGCTCGGCGCCACGACCGTTGCCGCGCCCGCCGAATATGCCACGCTGATCCCGGAGGATCGCGACGCCGCCCGCCTGGCGCTGCGCCTGCAACAGACCGAACTCGATGCCCGCCGCGCCACCCTCACTGCGCAGCGCCAGGCACTTGGCCAGCGCGCCGCGCAGTCGGGGGAACAGGGTCGCGGCTACGGCACCCAGGTCGTCTCCGCAAAGGAGCAGCTGCGACTGATCGACGCGCAACTCGCCGCGCTCCGCCCCGTCGCGGAGAAGGGTTTCGTCTCGCAGACCCGCCTGCGCGAGCTGGAGCGCCAGCGTGCCGAGATGATTGGCCAGCAGGGCCAATATGCCGCCAGCGTCGCGCAGACCCGCGAGGCCGCCCGCGAAAGCCGCTATCAGGTGCTGGAGGCCGAGCGCACCTTTCGCGAACGCACCGCCGCCGACCTGCGCGAGGTGGAGACGAGCCTGGGCGAGATCCTGCCGAAACTCGCCGCCGCGCGCGACCAGCTGGCCCGCACCGAGATTCGCGCCCCCGTCACCGGCGCCGTCGTCGGCCTGTCGGTCTTCACCCCCGGCGGCGTCATCGCGCCCGGCCAGACGCTGATGGACATCGTGCCCGAACGCACCCCGCTTCTGATCCAGGTCCGCATCAGCCCGGACGATGCCGACGATCTTGCGGTGGGTCAGGCAACGCGCGTGAAGTTTCCCGGCCTGCACGACCGCGCCCTGCCCGATCTCGACGCCCGCCTGACCCGCCTGTCCGCCGACGCGCTGACCGACGAGAAGACCGGCCAGAGCTTCTTCACCGGAGAGGTCACCGTGCCCGATGCCGAGCTCGCCCGGCTGCGCGACGCCACCGGCAAGGCGTACGATCTGCGCCCCGGCATGCCCGCCGAGGTCCTTGTGCCGCTTCGCCGCCGCACCGCGCTCGATTACGCGCTGGAACCGCTGGTCGGCGCCTTCTGGTCCTCTTTCCGCGAGCATTGACGCGCAAAAGCGCGCTACGCTGCTCCGATGACCCAGGCCCCCACCCTTCACACCGACCGGCTGACCCTCACCGCCCATCACCCGGACGATCTCGACGCGCTCGCCGCCATGTGGTCCGAACCCGCGGTGTACGCGATGATCGGCGGACAGCCGCGTTCGCGCGAAGAGGTGTGGCTCCGCCTGCTCCGCTCGATCGGCCAGTGGCAGGCATTCGGCTATGGCTCGTGGGTCGTGCGCGAGCGCGGCGGCGGCCCGCCGATCGGCGATATCGGCCTGCTGGAGGCGCGCCGCGCGATCGATCCGCCGCTGGACGCGCCCGAACTCGGCTGGGCGCTCGCCCCCGCCGTGCATGGCCGCGGCTTTGCCGGGGAGGCGCTCGCCGCGATCCTCGCCTGGGCCGATGGTCACGGGGCCGACGGCCGCGGCATCGCGCGCACCTGCTGCATCATCGATCCCGCCAACGCCCCCTCGCTGCGCCTTGCCGCCCGCCTCGGCTACCGCCCCGCCCGCGACGCGGTCTACGCCGGCCACCCGGTCCACATCCTCACCCGCCCTTCCCCCGCCACCGCGAACCGCGCATAATCCCCCGCGCAATCGTTTTCGGGACCCACCGACCATGAACGGCGAGCAGCGTCTCCTGCGCAACTCGATGATCGTCACCGTCATGCTGGCGGGGGTCGGTGTCGTCGTCGGCACGATCGCCGGGTCGGACGCGATCGTGTTCGACGGCATGTATTCGCTCGCCGACGCGGCGATGACTGCGCTGGCGCTCGGCGTCGCGCGGCTGATCGCCGCCTCCAACGCCGCGGATGCCGCGGGCGGGCGGCTGCACGAGCGGTTCACCATGGGCTTCTGGCATCTGGAGCCGATCGTGCTGGGGCTGAACGGCGTGCTGCTGACGGGCGCGTCCATCTATGCGCTGGTCAATGCGATAACCGCCCTGCTATCGGACGGGCGGCCGCTCTCCTTCGGCCCGGCCATGGCCTATGCCGCGATCGGCACCGCCGCCGACATCGCGATGGCGGTCTATGTCACCCGCGCCAACCGCACCGTCCGCTCGCAACTGGTCGCACTGGACGGCAGGGCATGGATCATGACCTCGGCGCTGGGCGCCGCGCTGTTCGTCGCCTTCGCGCTCGGCGCCATGCTCCAGGGGACGCGCCATGCCTGGATGACGCCCTATGTCGATCCCGCCGCGCTTGTCGTCATCTGCCTCGTCATCATCCCCGCCCCCTTTCAAACCATCCGCGCCGCCGTCTCCGACATCCTTCTCGTCACGCCCCCCGCGCTCAAGCTGCGGGTCGACGGCATCGCGCAGGCTACCGTCGACCGCTACGGCTTCGTCTCCTACCGCGCCTATGTCGCGCGCGTCGGCCGCGGCACCCAGATCGAACTGAACTTCATCGTCCCCCCCGACACCCCCGCCCGCCGCCTCGAGGAATGGGACGCGCTGCGCGACCGGATCGGGGAGGAGCTGGGCGACGACACCCCCAATCGCTGGCTGACCATCGTCTTCACCACCGATCCCGAATGGGCGGTGTAGGGAAATACCCGCAAGATATTCCGAACAGGATCCACACCTTATTCTGGCGACGGATAGATATATCCGAACATGTCCGCATTTTCCCTGCCATCGCCCTTGCACACGACTTCACCGCTGGACATGATGCCGCCATCAACAAGGGGAAGGATCATCATGCGTCGCAGTTTCGCAGCATTGGCCATTGCTTTGGGCGCGGTCGCACTTTCCCCGGCAAGTGCCGCCGATAGCGGCAAATTCGGCGATGCTCTCAAGAAAATGCTGACGGGTACCGCCGCAGGCGAATGTCCCGCCGACGTGATGGGCGATGCCCTGCTCGCCGCCTGTCGCGAACAGCTCCCCGCCCTGCAGCCCAGCCTCGCCGCCGCCGGCCCGATCAAAGCCATGACCTTCGTCACCGCCACCGGCAATGATGCCGACCGCGTCGAAACCTACACGGTAACCTTCGAAAAGGGGGAGCCCTCCACCTGGCAGATCGGCCGACCGAACAAGGGCAAGTTCGACATGGCCTATTCCGCCGGCTGAAAACGACGGATCGCCCGCCATTCTTCGCCGCTAATCTTGCGTTTACCGACGGGATCTAAGCCGCCTGCCATGACGGACGGGGCAAGGCTGATCCTGGGCATGACCGCCACGGCGATGATGTTTCCGCTGGCCATCATCATGTCGAGCATCCCGGCCTATGTTCCCGACGCGCGTCTTGCCGAGATCGCGCGCACGAACACCGACTCTCTATCGGCCCGCGCGGACATGGTGGAGGCGTTGCGATACTGTGCCCGGCGCCGCGCCAACTGTCCGCGCGCCTCGATAGACACGCTCGGCACGTCCAAGCGCCGGTTCTTCTCGTGGCAGAACAATGCCGGCCTGTTCGCCGTCACCTATATCAACTGCCCAGCGCAACAGGCTTGCGCCGTGCGGGGCAATGCCTTGATTCCGCTTCCCAGATGATGCCGCTTCCTGGCGGGCCTGCGTACCCGTCAGGAAGGATGCCCTTCCGCCTCGTTCCCGTCCATCGCCTGCACGCGGGCCTCGGCATCCGCGTCGCGGTCGCCCGCATCCACGCCGGTATCGATCGGCGCATTGGGCGCGGTGCCGGCGGGCGTGCGGCCCGATCCGCTCAGCACATCGGCTGCCGACGCGCCGCCCAGACCACCGCCGCCCGGCGCGCTGTCCATCTGCGGATCTGACAGGATCGCCGCCGCGCTGCCTTCCTCACGCGGGGTCTCGGGCACGTCCTGCGCGTTGTTTGGCTCGCTGGTTGCCATGATCCATCTCCTGCATCTGTTCGCGTGGCTGAACGATCGGCACCGGCAAGCCGTTCAATCACGGTCGATCAATCATTCAATCCCGGCCCGCGATCGGCTACACTGGCCGGCGTGATCCTCGCCATCCTCCTGTCCGCGCTTGCGATGACTGCGATCGTCGGCATCCGCTACCTGATCGTGTCGGGGGCGTTCGCCTTTGCCACCCGCGTGCGCCACCCCCGGCTATATGCCGGGCTGGACACGCAGATGCGGCGCGAGATCGCATGGAGCCTCGCCTCCGCCGCCATCTACGGCCTGCCTGCCGGCATCATCGCCTGGGGCTGGCAGAATCACGGCTGGACGCGGATCTACAGCGACCTTCATGCCTGGCCGCTCTGGTACTGGCCGGTCTCGGTGCTGCTCTACCTCTTCGCGCACGACACCTGGTTCTACTGGACGCACCGCTGGATGCACCGGCCAAAGGTGTTCAAGCTGGCGCACGCCGTCCACCATGCCAGCCGCCCGCCCACCGCCTGGGCGGCGATGGCCTTTCACCCGGTGGAGGCGGTGACCGGCGCTGTGGCAATTCCGCTACTGGTCTTCGCGATTCCGATCCATGTTAGCGCACTCTCCTTGGTCCTCACCGTCATGACCGTTATGGGGGTGACGAACCATATGGGCTGGGAGGTCTTTCCCCGCGCCGTGTGGCAGGGGCCGCTGGGGGGCTGGCTCATCACCGCCAGCCATCATCAGCGGCACCATGAACAATATGGATGTAATTATGGCCTCTACTTCCGCATCTGGGACCGGCTGTGCGGCACCGACCGGGGGCTGGGCGATTTCACCCGCGCGCATGCGCAGGCTGAGCGGCGCGGGCGCGCTGCTGGCGGCGGCGGGCCTGATACTGGGCGCAGCACCCGTGTCGCGGCTCGACGTCGGGGTTGATCACCTCCGCTCGGCCAAGGGGATGATCCGCGTCTGCCTGACCGCGGACCCGGACAATTTCCCCGCCTGCGTCGACGATGTCCGTGCCGTCACCCGCTCGGTCCCCGCCGACCAGAGCAGCATCCATTTCGACGGTCTTCCCCGCGGCGCCTATGCGCTGGCCGTGATCCATGACGAAAACGGCAATGCCAGGCTCGACACCATCGCCGGCATCCCGCGCGAAGGCTTTGGATTCTCGCGCAATCCTGCGATCCGCTTCGGCCCGCCGCGCTTTTCGGCGGCGCGCTTCACCCTGGCCGATGTGACCGATCGGCAACAGGTACGGATGCGTTACATCTTCTGACGGAAACGCGGCGGACACAAACCGATTGCAGGGCGTTGCGCCCTGGATAATCGTACAGGGAGTTTTCCGTCTTGCGCTCCGCCGCCTTCCGTTTCCTTGTCCCGGCGCTCGCGCTCGTGGCCGCCACACCTGTCGCCGCGCAGGACGCCAGCACCCCGCCGGACGCATCGCGCGCCCCGACCGGCGTCGATCCCGAAGACTTCGACCGCGACACCGTCACCGTCGCGGTGGCCGCGGCCCTCATCACCGATTACGAAGGGTCGAACGATTACCAGTGGACGCCCGCGCCCGGCGTTCTGGGTTCGGTCGGCGGCTACAACTTCACCGTCATCGGCAACCGTGCCTCGATCGACCTGATCCCCAACCGGCCCGGTCCCAACTGGGATTTCCAGGCCGGTCCGATCGGCGTCATCAACTTCAACCGCAACAACGTCGACTCGATCGACGACGCGCGCGTCCGCGCGCTGGGCGAGGTGAAGACCGCGATCGAACTCGGCGGCTTTGTCGGCATCGGCAAGACCGGCGTCATCACCAGCCCGTATGACCGCCTGTCCGTCTCGCTCAGCTACCGCCACGACGTCAGCAATGCGCATGACAGCGCGATCTGGCAGCCGACGATCAACTATTTCACCCCGCTCAGCACCAAGGCGGCGGTGGGCCTGTTCGCCTCGGCCGAGCATGCCGGGGCCGGCTATGCCCGCACCTATTTCTCGATCGATCCCACCCAGAGCGTCGCCAGCACCCTGCCCGTCTATAATGCGCGCAAGGGCTGGAAGAACTGGGCGCTCGGCGCGATGGGCACCTATTCGATCACCGGCAACCTGCTGAAGGGCTGGAAGGTCGTCGGCGGTGTCGTCTACCGCGACATGCTCAACGACTTCGCCGACAGCCCCGTCGTCTCGATCGCCGGCAAGCGCAGCCAGTGGATCGGCGCGCTCGGCATCGGTTACACGTTCTGATTGAACGCGCCGGTGCGCGTTCGCGGCGCCGGCCCGCTCCCCCACCCGACCTCCCACAGAGTATCCTTGATGGGAGGCCGGGTGGGGGAGCGGGCCGGCGCCGCCTCCAAACTCGCTCTTCCGCGAGTTTGCGAGTCAAGTCGGCCCCTTTTTGTTTGGTGTTCAGGCGCCGACCCCCTATGCTCCACGCCATCCCCGGGGGACCGCCGATACTGCGGTTGAGAGGGAGCGAGGACGCTCCGACCCGCCGAACCTGATCCGGTTGACACCGGCGTAGGGAGTGGAAGTCGGCGCAACCCCTCCGGGCCACCCGTCTCCCTCCCCAAAGGAGAGAAGAGATGGCAGACGTACCCGCCCGTACCGAAATTGGCGTCACCACCGGCCCGATCCGCGGATCGAAGAAAGTCCATGTCGGCCCGCTGAACGTCGCGATGCGCGAAATCCATCTCGACCCCTCCTCGGGCGAGCCGCCGCTTCGCGTCTACGACACCTCCGGCCCCTATACCGACCCGGATGCCCGCATCGACATCATGGCCGGCCTGCCGCAACTGCGCCGCAACTGGATCGAGGCGCGCGGCGACGTGGAAAGCTACGACGCCCGCGAAATCCGCCCGGAGGATAATGGCCAGCTCGGCCCCGACCGCTCCGGCGGCGTCCCCCAATTCCCCCGCCTGATCAAGCGCCCCTTGCGCGCAAAGCCCGGCGCGAACGTCAGCCAGATGCACTACGCCCGGCGCGGCATCATCACGCCTGAGATGGAATATGTCGCCACCCGCGAAAATCTCGGCCGCCAGATGCTGAAGGACTATGTCCGCGACGGCGAAAGCTTCGGCGCGGCGATCCCCGACTATGTCACCCCCGAATTCGTGCGGGACGAGGTCGCCCGCGGCCGCGCGATCATCCCCAACAACGTCAACCATCCCGAATCCGAGCCGATGGCGATCGGCCGCAACTTCCTGGTCAAGATCAACGCCAATATCGGCAACAGCGCGGTCGCCAGCAACGTCGCGTCGGAAGTCGACAAGCTCGTCTGGTCGATCCGCTGGGGCGCCGACACGGTGATGGACCTGTCGACGGGCCGCAACATCCATGACACGCGCGAATGGATCATCCGCAACAGCCCCGTGCCGATCGGCACCGTGCCGATCTACCAGGCGCTGGAAAAGGTCGGCGGCATCGCCGAGGACCTGACCTGGGAAATCTTCCGCGACACGCTGATCGAGCAGGCCGAGCAGGGCGTCGACTATTTCACCATCCACGCCGGCGTCCGCCTGCCCTATATCCCGATGACCGCCAAGCGCGTCACCGGCATCGTGTCGCGCGGCGGCAGCATCATGGCGAAATGGTGCCTGGCGCATCACAAGGAGAGCTTCCTCTACGAGCGCTTCGACGAGATCACCGAGATCATGAAGGCGTATGACATCGCCTATTCGCTCGGCGACGGCCTGCGCCCCGGCAGCATCGCCGACGCCAATGACGAGGCGCAGTTCTCCGAGCTCTACACGCTGGGCGAGCTCACCCACCGCGCCTGGGCGCAGGACGTACAGGTGATGATCGAGGGCCCCGGCCATGTGCCGATGCACAAGATCAAGGAAAACATGGAAAAGCAGCTCCAGGTCTGCGGCGAGGCGCCCTTCTACACCCTGGGGCCGCTCACCACCGACATCGCGCCCGGCTACGACCATATCACCAGCGGCATCGGTGCGGCGATGATCGGCTGGTACGGCACCGCGATGCTCTGCTACGTCACGCCCAAGGAGCATCTGGGCCTGCCCGACCGCGACGACGTGAAGGTCGGCGTGGTGACGTACAAGCTCGCCGCCCACGCCGCCGATCTCGCCAAGGGCCACCCGGCCGCGAAACTGCGCGACGACGCCCTGTCGCGCGCCCGCTTCGACTTCCGCTGGCGCGACCAATTCAACCTGTCGCTCGATCCCGACACGGCCGAAAGCTACCACGACCAGACCCTCCCGGCCGAAGGCGCCAAGACCGCGCATTTCTGCTCGATGTGCGGCCCCAAATTCTGCTCGATGAAGATCACGCAGGAAGTCCGCGAGTTCGCCGCCAAGCAGAACGCGCCCGTCGAAACCTTCGTCGCCACCGAGGAAGCGGAAGCCGGCATGGCGAGAATGAGCGAAACGTTCCGCGAGAAGGGCAGCGAGGTGTATCTGCCGGCAGCGGAGTAAGCCGCCTCGAACTTCCCTCCCCTTCAGGGGAGGGGCCGGGGGTGGGGCCTGTCCACCGGCGGATCGCTTGAACCGCCCCAGGTCGACGCTGATGGTTTCACACTTCTAGCAGGTCGTACCGGCTTCAATAATGAAACCGCATAACTGACGTGCGCGCCGATCTGCCCCACCGCCGTTCGTCCCGAGTAACCATCGAGTAGCGGCCGTCAGGCCGCGTATCGAGATGGTGTATCGAGGGACAGGACCGCGCACGGAACAATGCCTCGATACGCGCCCTCGATACGGCTTCTTGCGAAGCCTACTCGGGCGCTACTCGGCCCGAACGTGGACAAGTGGCGAGCAAGACATGCTCACCCCCACCCCGCATCAAATCCCGCCACAGCGTCCAGCAACCGCCGCGCGTTGTTCGGCGAGGACAGCAGGTACAAGATTTCCTGCATGCCCGCCCATGTCCGGGCCGATGCAATCACCACATCCTCGCCATCGTCGCAGACGATCCGAACCGGCGCGCCACCCGCGGCGACCATGTCCATTACCGCCCCGAAATCATCATCCGCCTCGGCAAAGCTGATCCCGCGCATCCACGAAGATTGAGCCCGGCGCGCCCAACCGGCGCCCCCTCACCGCTTCCGCACAAATTCCGCCCGAAGCACCAGCCCCTTGATCCCGTCGAACTTGCAGTCGATCTCCTGCGCATCGCCGGTCAGCCGGATCGACTTGATCAGCGTCCCCCGCTTCAGCGTCTGGCCTGCGCCCTTGACCGTCAGGTCCTTGATCAGCGTCACCGCATCGCCGTCCGCCAGCACGTTGCCTACCGCGTCGCGCACCTCGACGCCGCCATCGTGATCGCCGCCCGGCGCCCGCGCGGCGGCGTCGGCCGCGCTGATCCATTCCCCGCTCGCCTCGTCATAGACATAGTCGTCCGTGCCATCGCTCATCGTCATGCTCCTTCGCCGCCCTCCATGCCCTGATGGATGCCAAAGCGCCACACCCCCGGAACGAAACGCGAACAAATCCAACAATCGACCGCGCGGGGCTGTCCTACACACCCGCATCCGGTGTTCATTCCCGCGCATGAGCAAGCGCACCGAACCGCCCGCCGCCGGGGATTTCGACCCCGTGCCCGTCCGCCCCCGCGTCGATGGCTGGACGCCCGAGCGCCAGACCGGCTTTATCGAGGCGCTCGCCGCCACCGGCAATGTCGAGGCGGCGGCCAAGGCGGTCGGCATGGGCACCACCTCCGCCTATATGCTGCGCGCCCGCCCCGACGCGGCCAGCTTTCGCGAGGCATGGGGGATCGCACTCGACTGCGCGGTGCAGCGGCTGGCCGATGCCGCGCTCGACCGGGCGATCAACGGCGTCGCCACCCCCATCTTCTACAAGGGCGAACAGATCGGCGAGCGTCGCCGCTTCGATGAAAAGCTGACCATGTTCATCCTGCGCCTGCGCGATCCCAAGCGCTTCGGCAAATGGCGCGAGGACCGCGTCCCCTCCTTCCACCAGGACGGCGCCGCGATGCTGCTCCAGGTCGCGATGAACCGGGTGGAGAACGACGCGTACGACATGGAAGCCGGCGTCACCCCGCCCCGGCACAAGCCGCTGCCCGAATTGCGGCTGATCACGCTGGAACAGGAGGAGGCGGTGACGATCCTGCGCGGCGAGCATCTGGCCGCGATCCAGCGCCGCCGCGAATATGAACGCTGCTATGCCGCGGACTAGAGCGGTTTCCGACCGATCTGCGTCATCGTGATTGCATCAGGAAGGCTGCTGGCTAGGAGCGGCGCGAAGCAGGGGCTGGTCTGCCCCTGCGAGCGTCGCGACGACGTCCAGCGGCCTTCCTGATGCAACCCCTTCGGGGCGGGCCGATTTTTGGCCCAGGGCCACGACGCTCGTCGGTCACGATGCCCCGGCATCGCTCCGCTCCTCGCTTCTTGCCCTGAACCAAAATCGGCTCCGTCACGATGGCGCAGATCGGTCGGAGACCGCTCTAAGTGGAGGCGCGAGGGGGGATGTAGTGTCCACTTCCGTGGCCGGCGGCGCGGTGCCCCCTCAAACCTCCGGCAACGCCCAGTCGATCGGCGCCTGCCCCTGCGCTTCCAGGAACGCGTTCGTCCGCGAAAACGGCCGCGACCCGAAAAAGCCGTGCCGCGCCGACAGGGGCGAGGGGTGGGCGGAGCGGATCACCAGATGCCGCCCGCCATCCTCGTCCAGGAACGCGGCCTTTTTCTGGGCATGCGCGCCCCACAGGATGAACACCGCCGGCTGTCCCCGCGCCGCCACCGCATGGATCACCGCATCGGTGAACGGCTCCCATCCGCGCTTCTGGTGCGAGGCGGCGGCGCCTTCGCGCACGCTCAGCACGCTGTTGAGCAGCAGCACGCCCTGCCGCGCCCAATGGTCGAGCAGGCCGTGGCGGCTGCGCGCCACCCCCAGGTCGCTTTCCATCTCCTTGAAGATGTTGACCAGGCTCGGCGGCGGCCGCACCCCCGGCCGCACCGAAAAGGCCAGGCCGTGCGCCTGCCCCGCGCCGTGATACGGGTCCTGCCCCAATATCACCACGCGCACCCGGTCCAGCGGGGTCAGTTCCAGCGCGCGGAACCGGTCCTCCGCCGGCGGGAAGATCGCCTGCCCTTGCCGTGCCTCGTCGTCCAGGAACGCGGCAAGCGCGGCAAAGCGCGGCCCGTCCATCTCCGCCTGCAACGCGGCCTGCCAGTCGGCGGGAAGCGCGGGCATGCCGGGGGGCGTGTGTGTGGCTTGGGTCATATCCCACCGGCCATGCCGCCTTCGTTACGATGGGGCAACCACATCGGCGGCAGCGCGTTGAACCGCCCGACAGGAGGAACCCGATGAACCGTTCGACGCTCACCGCCCTTGCCGCCCTCGCGCTCGCCCCCCTCGCCGCCTGCGGGCAGAGCGACACCGCGGCCGACAACGCCACCCCCGTCACCAATGCCGCGGAAACCGCCGCGGCGGAGGGCATCGACTATGGCACCCGCATCCGCGACCTGCCGGAGGGGCAGCGCCGCGGCGTCCTGTTCCGCGCGATCCGCGATTCCGGGCAGGACGGCGCCTCCTGCCAGGCGGTGACGTCGATGAATGAGGCGGCACCGACCAATGGCCTGGCGACCTGGAACGCGGTCTGCGACAACACCGCGCGCTGGGCGATCGTCTTCGCCAATGATGGCACCGCCACCGTCACCGGTCCGCTCGCGGCGCAACCGGCGCGCTCATCGTAAATCCGCAACCATGCCGCGCGCCGCCCGTTTGGGACCGCGGCAACCCTATCCAGGAGAGAGACGATGGGCCTGTTTTCCAAGGACATCCAGACGCTGCAGGATCTCTACATCCACCAGCTCCAGGACGTCTATTACGCCGAGCAGCAGATCACCAAGGCGCTGCCCAAGATGATCGAAAAGGCCACCGACCCCGAATTGCGCATGGGCTTCGAAACCCATCTGCGGGAGACCGAGGGCCAGATCGCCCGGCTGAAGCGCGTATTCGAACTGGAAGGGCTGGAGCCCAAGGGCGTCACCTGCCCCGCGATCGACGGCATCATCAAGGAGGCCAACGAGGTCGCCGGTGAGGTCGCGGACAAGGCGGTGCTGGACGCCGCCCTCACCGCCGCCGCCCAGGCGGTCGAGCATTACGAGATCAGCCGCTACGGCACGCTGATCGCCTGGGCCGACCAGCTCGGCCGCAGCCAGTCCGCGCAACTGCTCGGCGAAACGCTGGCCGAGGAAAAGGCCACCGACGAGAAGCTGACCAAGCTGGCCTCGTCCAAGGTGAACGCCAAGGCCGAACTGGCCGGCGCCTGAGGCATTGGGGCGGTCGCGGCGTCGTTACAGGCGCCGCACCGTCTCCCCGTCCTCCCGCCCGCCATAGAAGCGGTCGAGCACGGCCCGGAACACCGCACCGTCCTCGCCGGCGGCATGCGCGAACAGCGTCATGGAGGACCGCAGCTTGACCGCATCGATACCCCCCATGATCGCCTCCGCGCTGCCCGGCGCCGCCAGTATCGCCGCACTCGCCTCGCGCAGCCGCGGCCCCAGCACCGGATGCGCTAGATAGGCCCGCGCCTCCCCGATCGAGCCGATCGCATAGGCCCGCGCCATCGCGCTCTGCCCCAACCCGGCAATCTGCGGAAACACGAACCACATCCAGTGGCTTCGCTTGGCGCCCGCCTTCAACTCGGCCAGCGCGCGGTCGTACGTGCCCGCTTGCGCCGCGACGAAACGTTCGAGATCATGGTCGTCCATCCCCCCGCAACCGCCGGCACAGGCGGAGCGTTCCAAGGGTCGGCCCAAAGGTCAGGAGAGAGAAGCCTCATGCGCCATGCGTCGTTGCCGCGATCGTCCGCCGCCATCATCCTTGCCGCGCTCGCCCTGGCCGGCTGCGGCGATGGCGGCACCAGCGAGGATGCCGATCGCGAGGCCGTGGCCGCCAACTTCACGCCCCCCACCACCGCCCGTCCCACGCCGCTCCCCGGCCAGGAACATGGCCAGCCGCTCACCGCCTATGTCGGCCATTATCCCGCCGATGCGGTGTCGGGCGTCACCTTCTACAACCGCACCGAGGTGGCCGACGCCCTCAACCGCGCGGTGGGCGATCAGGCGGTCCGCCGCCAGATCGTCGCCACCAACGCGGTCACCACACCCATCGTGCTGACCGGCGGCCGCCTGCTCGCCCATGGTTGTGAACCGCACAATTGCGGCGACAACAACTGGACGTTTCTGGTCACCCCCGATGCCGAGAAGGCGGAGGCTTGCCACCACAATGCCGACACCATGGGCAATACCAGCCGCTGGTATCGTGGCGCCGCCCCCGAAACCCGCCCCGGCGATTGCCCGCAAGGGAGTTGAGGGGGCGGCAGGCTTTAAGGCGCCGGCCGCTCTGCCTGCGCCTCGGCCAGATAGACGCCGAACAGCCCATCGGGGTCGGTCCATTCCGCCACCGGCGTCCACCCGCCGGCACGCATCAGGATGCGGGCATCGCGAGCGCCGTATTTGTGGCTGTTCTCGGTGTGGATCGTCTCCCCTGCCGCCATGGCGAATGGTCGTCCGTCGACGGTGAAGTCGACGTCCCTCGTCGCCTCCAGATGCATCTCGATCCGCGCCCGGTCGTCGTTCCACACCGCCTTGTGCCGGAACGCCGCCACCGGCACGTCGCCGTCCAGTTCGCGGTTGATCCGCTCCAGCAGGTTCAGGTTGAACGCCGCCGTCACCCCCGCCGCATCGTCATAGGCCGGCACCAGCACGTCGGCCGCCTTGATCCGGTCCATCCCGATCAGCAGCATCGCCCCCTCGCCCAGCGATGCGCGCATCGCCCGCAACAGGTCGGTCGCCATCAGCGGCGTCATGTTGCCGATCGTCGATCCGGGAAAGAACCCCAGCTTGGGGCTGTCCGCCACCGCGGCGGGCAGCGCGATCGGCCGCATGAAATCGGCCTCCACCGGATACATGGACAGGTCGGGGAACCGCTCCGCCAGCACGCGGGTCGACGCCCGCAGGAAGTCGCCGGAAATGTCGATCGGCACATAGGCGGATGGATCCGCGCAGCGCAGCAGGATCGGCGTCTTGGTGGACGATCCCGATCCGAACTCCACCACCGCCCGCCCCTTGCCGACGCGCTCCGTGACCTCGGAACAGATCGTCTCCAGGATCGCCGTCTCGGTCCGGGTGGGATAATATTCGGGCAGGTCGGTGATCTGCTCGAACAACTCGGAGCCGCGCCGGTCATAGAACCAGCGGGCGGGGATCGCCCGCGGCCGCCGCGCCAGGCCGCTCACCACATCGGCGCGAAATGCCGGGTCGGCCAGCGACGCCTGACCGTCCTCGATCTCGGGCTTCAGCATCCTACAGGTCCTTTGCCAGACGCACGCCGGTGAACTGCCAGCGTTGATGGGGGTAGAAGAAGTTGCGGTACGATGCCCGCACATGGCCGCGCGGCGTCGCGCAACTGCCACCGCGCAGCACGAACTGCCCGCTCATGAACTTGCCGTTATACTCGCCGACCGCGCCCTCGGCCGCCCGGAAGCCGGGATAGGGGCGGTAGGCGCTACCCGTCCATTCCCACACATTGCCGAACAGCCCGGGGCCGCTCGCCGTCGGCCGCGGCTCCACCGCGCCGGCCTCGTCCATCTGGTTGCCGCCCGCCGGGTCGTGCGCCTCGGCCGCGGCTTCCCATTCCGCCTCGGTCGGCAACCGCGCGCCCGCCCAGCTGGCAAAGGCATCCGCCTCGAAGAAGCTGACATGGGTCACCGGCGCCGCCGGATCGACCGCGCGCCGCCCGTCCATCCCGAAGCGCGTCCAGCCGCCGTCGCCTTCTTCCCAATAGAGCGGCGCGGCGATCCCTTCCGCCTTCACCCATGCCCAGCCATCGGCCAGCCAGTGTCGCGCATCGCGGTATCCGCCGTCCGCGATGAACTCGGCCCATTCGCCATTGGTGATCGTCCGGTCTGCCAGTGCGTGCGGAGCTAGCAGCGCGGCATGCCGCGGCCCCTCGCAATCGAAGGCGAAGCCCGCGTCGCCATGCCCGATCTCCACCACGCCTTCGCGCCCCGCGATCCAGCCGATCGCCCGCGGCATCGCCACGGGCACCTTGCGCGCCGCCGGGTACCACGCCGGCTCCAGCGGGTTCTCGCTGAACAGGTGCAGCATGTCGGTGACGAACAGTTCCTGATGCTGCTGTTCGTGATGGCAGCCGAGATCCACCAGCGCGGCAACGTCCGGCGCCAGGTCGGGGATCGCCGCCACCATCGCCGCATCGACGTGCGCACGATATGCCCGCACCTCGTCCAATGTCGGCCGCGTCACCATTCCGCGGCGGTGTCGCGCGTGCCGCTGCCCTTCCGCCTCGTAATAGCTGTTGAACAGGAACGGCCAGCGCTCGTCGTGCAACCGGTATCCCGGCACATGATCGCGCAGCACGAAGGTTTCGAAAAACCAGGTGGTATGCGCCAGATGCCATTTCGCGGGCGACGCATCGGGCATCGACTGCACCGTCGCATCGGCATCCGACAATCGCCCGGCCAGCGCCAGGGTCAGTGATCGTACGGCAAGAAATCGGTCCGCCAGGCCCAGCGAGGCGGCGGCAAATGGATAGGCGGCATCGCTGGCCATTCGGGTGCTCCCACCCGAACGCTGACTGGCTTTGATTAACCTAGCGCAAGCCCCCGGGCACCCACAGAACGTCCCCGGCGCCGTTTTGGTTCACTGCCCGGCTGGCGACAAACAGCCAATCCGACAAACGATTTAGATAGCGCAACGCCTCCGGGTTCAGCGGCTCGTCGACCGCCACCGCCGCCCGCTCCGCCCGGCGCACGATCGCACGCGCCAGATGCAGTGCCGCCGCCGCCGCACTGCCGCCGGGCAGGATGAAGCTGGTCAGCGGCGCCAGCCCCGCGTTCATCGCGTCGATCTCCGTTTCCAGCCGGATCACCTGCGCGGCCACGACGCGCAGCACCATCGCCGACGGCGCAAAATCGTCCCCCGGCGTCGCCAGATCGGCACCCAGGTCGAACAGGTCGTTCTGCACCCGCATCAGCGCCGCGCGTATCCCCTCCTCGGCCAGGGTTGCAGCGACACCGATCGCGCTGTTCGCCTCGTCCACCTCGCCGATCGCGATCATCCGCGCATCCGCCTTCGACCGGCGCGATCCATCGACCAGCCCCGTCGTGCCCGCATCCCCGGTGCGCGTGTAGATCTTGTTCAGCTTGACCAGGGGATCAGGTCCGGCCGGCCAGGAACAGGATCAGCACCACGATCAGGATCGCCAGCGCCTGGAAGAAGATGCGCATCTGCATCATCCGATTGGACTTCAGCGCCGCCGCACTCGGCCCATCGCCCTTGGCCTGCATGGTCGCTTCCTGAAGAAACGAGACGATGCCGCGCACCATCGCCACCACGGTGGCGATCATTGCCGCGATCAGCAGGATCACGAGAAAGGTGTTCATGACGATGAAGCTAAGCCTTCCCCAGCGAAAATCCAGTGGGCAGAATATTCCGCCGCAAGTCCGCCGCCAGCGCGACTCCATCCACGCCCCGGCCCCGCATGTCGGCCAGCGCCGGCGCGCCGTGCCGCTTGGCCAGCCGCTGCCCGTCCGCGCCCAGGATCAGCGGATGATGATGATATCGCGGCACCGGCAGGTTCAGCAGCGCCTGTAGCAGCCGGTGAACATGGGTCGCGTCGAACAGGTCGGTCCCGCGCACGATATCGCTAACCCCTTGCGCGGCATCGTCCACGCTCACCGCCAGATGATAAGAGGACGGCGCGTCCTTGCGGGCCAGCACGACGTCGCCCTGCACCCCCGGCACCGCCGTCACCCTGCCCGCCGTGGCGTCATGCCACGTCAGCGGCCCGGCGATCGCCACCGCACGCGCCATGTCCAGCCGCCAGCAATGCGGCCACGCCATCCGCCCGGCTCGATCGGCCGGCGCCAGGGCCCGGCACGTCCCCGGATAGAGTGGTGCCATTCCATGCGGCGCCGATGCACTCGCCGCGATCTCGGCCCGCGTACAGAAACAGGGATAGACCAGCCCGCGTCCGCGCAGATCGTCCAGCGCCGCCGCATAACGCTCCAGCCGCTGCGACTGGAACGACAGGTCGTCCCACTCCAGCCCCAGCCAGCGCAGGTCCGCCAGGATCGTCTCGACATGCTCCGGGCGGCTGCGGGTGCCGTCGATATCCTCGATCCGCACCAGGAAACGTCCCCCCGCGGCCCGCGCCATGCCATGCGCGCGCACCGCCGACAGCGCATGGCCCAGATGCAGCCGCCCGGTGGGGCTCGGCGCGAAACGCGTCACGATCATCGCGTCGCCCCTTGACCCCAAATCATTGCCCGTGCTGTCATGCGCCTGTCACGCCGTTGGGCGAAGATGTCCACGGCACCATGAAGGGAGGAGCCGTGTTTCATCCCGACCTGATGCGGCATCCGGACAGTTGCCCGGCGCTGGTCCTGAATGCCGATTACACGCCTTTGTCGTATTATCCGCTGTCGATCTGGCCCTGGCAGACGGCGATCAAGGCCGTGTTCCTCGACCGTGTCGATATCGTCGCGCACTATGAACGCGCCGTGCGCAGCCCGACCGCGACGATCCAGCTTCCTTCGGTCATCGCGCTCAAGCAATTCGTCCGCCCCTCGCAATTTCCCGCCTTTACCCGCTTCAACCTGTTCCTGCGCGACCGTTTCGCCTGTCAATATTGCGGCGCGCACCGCGACCTGACCTTCGATCATGTCGTGCCGCGCGCGCAGGGCGGCCGTACCACATGGGAGAATGTCGTCACCGCCTGCGCACCCTGCAACCTCAAAAAGGGCGGGCGTACGCCCAGACAGGCCGCGATGCCGCTTCATATCGAACCGATCCGCCCGACCAGTTGGCATCTGCAGGAACATGGTCGCAGCTTCCCGCCCAATTATCTGCATGAAACATGGCACGACTGGCTCTATTGGGACGTTGAACTGGACGCGTAACGACAAGGGAAGCACGGCGGAAATGCGGCTTGCGACGATCGGCTTGGCTCTCGGTACGGCATTGCTGGCCACCGCGTGCAACAACCATAGCGAGGAAAAACAGGAAGCGGATCAACGCGCTGCCGCTGCCGGTTTCGTGCCGCCCTCGGTCACCTCGCGCGTCGATTTCGGCGGCATGATGGACCGTCGCTTCCGCACGCTCGACCGCGACGGCAACGACATCATCACGGCTGACGAGATGCCCAGCGGCAATTCCCGTATCCGCGAACTCGACCGCAATGGCGATGGCGAGGTCACGCACAGCGAATTTTCCGAGGGGACGCTGAACTGGTTCGACCGCATGGATCTGAACCGCGACGGTGCCGTGACCTCGGAGGAACGCGAAAGCTCGCGTACCGAGCGCCCCACCACGCCGACCAACCCGGTGGCGCTCAACAACGCCAACTGATTGGTTCCCACCGGGTCGGCGGCACGGCAAAAGAAAATTACGCGCGGCCACCGGTTGACCTTCCACCTGTTGCGTTGCAGCACTAGGCGCTATGGCCAGTCTTCCCCCGATCGCGAACAATCCCGACATCCGCTTCCTCGGCGCGCAGCTCGGCGAGGTCATCCGCGCTTATGGCGGCGAGCGCCTGTTCGAAGCGACGGAGGCGATCCGCCGGGCCTCGGTCGAACGGCATCGCGGCATCGGTGACGGTGCCGCCGTCGACCTGCAACTGGAACAGCTCGATCTTGGCGAGACGCTCGATTTCGTGCGTGGCTTCATGCTGTTCTCGATGCTCGCCAATCTCGCGGAGGATCGGCAGGGCATCGCCACGGAGCAGGGTGCGGACCTGACCGCGGCACTGGCCCGTCTCGCGGACGAGGGTATCGATCGCAAGGCGGCCTCCGACCTGCTCGCCCGCGGGCTCGTCGCTCCCGTTCTCACCGCGCACCCGACCGAGGTGCGCCGCAAGAGCATGATCGATCACAAGAATCGCATCGCCGACTTGATGGAGATGCGCGATCGCGGTCGCGAGGTGACGCCGGATGGCGATGCGGTGGAGGCCGCGATCGGTCGCCAGATCGCGCTGCTCTGGCAGACGCGGGTGCTGCGCCGCGAACGCCTCTACGTCACGGACGAGGTGGAAACCGCGCTATCCTATCTGCGCGACGTCTTCCTGCCCGCCTTGCCCGCCCTCTACCAGCGCTGGGACAAGGCGTTCGGCCACCGCATCGCCAGCTTCCTGCGGCCCGGCAGCTGGATCGGCGGCGATCGCGACGGCAACCCCTATGTCACCGCGGATTCGCTGCGCACCGCCCTTGCCCGCGCCAGCGAGGCGGCGCTCGGCTATTATTGCGACGCGGTCCATGCGCTCGGCGCCGAACTGTCCATCTCCACCGAACATGCGCAGGTCGACGAGGCCGTGCTTGCGCTCGCGGAGGCGAGCGGCGACACCGCCGCCAGCCGCGCCGACGAACCCTATCGCCGCGCGCTGTCGGGCATCTACGCCCGCCTTGCCGCCACGCATCAGGCGCTGACCGGTAAGGCCTCTCCGCGCCCCGGCCGCCTGACCGGCGAACCCTATCCCGACCCCCGCGCCTTTCGTGCCGACCTGATCGCCATCGCCCGCGCGCTGGCCGGCTCCGGCGGCGGTGCGCTGGCCTCGGGCGGCGCGCTCGGCCGGCTGATCCGCGCGGTGGAGACGTTCGGTTTCCACCTCGCCACGCTCGACCTGCGCCAGAACTCGGCGGTGCACGAACGCGTCGTCGCCGAACTGCTCAAGGTCGCCGGGGTCGAGGCCGATTACGCCGCGCTGGACGAGGATGCGCGCGTCGATCTGCTGCGTCGCGAACTCGCCAATGCCCGCCCGCTCGCCTCGCGCTTCGCCAGCTATTCGGAGGAGACGACCGGCGAACTCGCCATCGTCCAGGCTGCGGCGGAGGCGCATGCCCGGTACGGCCCCGGCTGCATCACCAACTACATCGTCTCGATGGGCAAGTCGGTGTCCGACCTGCTGGAGATCAACCTGCTTTTGAAGGAGGTCGGCCTCTACCGCCCCGGCGCGGAGCCCGGCGCCGCGATCATGGCGGTGCCCCTGTTCGAGACGATCGAGGATCTGGAAGCCGGTCCCGACATCATGCGCGCCTATTTCGCGCTGCCCGAGATCGCCGCCATCGCGCGGGCCCGCGGGTACCAGGAAGTGATGATCGGCTATTCCGACTCGAACAAGGACGGCGGGTATCTCACCTCCACCTGGTCGCTGTCCAAGGCCTCCACCGCGCTTGCCCCCGTGTTCGAGGAAGCCGGCGTCGCGATGCAGCTGTTCCATGGTCGCGGCGGCGCGGTCGGGCGCGGCGGCGGCAGCGCCTTTGCCGCGATCCGCGCGCAACCGCATGGCACCGTGCAGGGCCGCATCCGCATCACCGAACAGGGCGAGATGATCGCCGGCAAATACGGCACCCCCGCCACCGCCATGGCGAATCTGGAGGCGATGGCGTCCGCCACCCTGCTCGCCAGCCTGGAGCCCGAGCATCTGTCCGCGCCCGACAATGCGCGGTTCGGCGCGGTGATGGACCAGCTGTCCGACACCGCCTTCCACGCCTATCGCGATCTCGTCTACGGCACGGAGGGCTTTCGCACCTTCTTCCGCCAGATGACGCCGATCGCCGAGATCGCGGGCCTGAAGATCGGCAGCCGCCCGGCCAGCCGCAAGAAGTCCGACGCGATCGAGGATCTGCGCGCCATCCCATGGGTGTTCAGCTGGGCCCAGGCGCGCGTCATGCTGCCCGGCTGGTACGGCGTCGGCCACGCCATCGCCGGCTGCCGGGACAAGGCGCTGCTCGCCGACATGGCGGAAGAATGGCCGCTGTTCGCCGCGACGCTCGCCAACATGGAGATGGTGCTCGCCAAGTCGGACATCGGCATCGCCGGCCGCTACGCCACGCTGGTCGAGGATAAGGCCCTGCGCGACACCATCTTCGGCCGCATCCGCGACGGATGGCAGCGCACGCATGACGGCCTGCTGGAGATCACCCGCCAGTCGCGCCTGCTCGAAAAGCATCCCGCGCTGGAAACCTCGATCCGCCTGCGCCTGCCCTATATCGAGCCGCTCAACCTGCTTCAGATCGAATTGATGAAGCGCCACCGCGCCGGTGAGGACGATGCTCGCATCGGCGAAGGCATCCTGCTGTCGATCAACGCCATCGCCACCGCACTGCGCAACTCCGGCTGAACATTCCCTCTCCCCTCCGGGAGCATCAGGAGAACAGCACGCCACGCTGTTCAGGTCATGCCGGGGACATGACCGACCTGATGCCGGGAGGGAGCGGCAAAGCTGCGTGAGGGGCCGCCGCAAACGCTACAACAGCGATCCTCGCTCCAACCGCAACAGCCTCTCCTTGGCCGCCAGCCCGCCCGCAAAGCCGGTCAGCGCACCGCTGGCCCCCACCACCCGGTGGCAGGGCGCAATGATCGAGATCGGATTGCGCCCATTCGCCGCCCCCACCGCGCGCGACGCGCCGGGTCGCCCGATCGTCGCGGCCAGCGCACCGTAACTGCGCGTCTCGCCATAAGGGATCGCCAGCAGTCCCGCCCACACCGCCTTCTGGAAATCCGTCCCCACAAACCCGAGCGGCAGGTCGAAGACGCGCAACCGGCCCACGAAATAGGCCTGCAACTGCGCCACGGCCTCGCGCAGTACCGGGTGATCGTCCGCCCGCGTCACCGCGCCCGTCCGCACCCGCGCCGGATCATCATCCTCCCACAGCACCGCGTGCAACGCATCGTCGCTGGCGACCAGCGTCAACGCACCGACGGGTGAAGGCAGGATCGTGAAGCTTTGTGTCATCCCGTCACCCTAGCGCGGATCGGTGGCGCGGGCGTCCCGCCGCTTGCGCTCAAACCGCCAGGAACGGTGCGGCGATCTCCGGCGTCACCCGCAACAACCGGCCGCTCGCCCGGTCGATCAGCGCCCAGGTGGTCACCGCATCCACCTTCACCCGCCCATCCGCGCCGGTAAAGCGCATGTGCCGGTCGAACCGCGCGCCCTTGGGCGCTTGCGGTACCCAGGTTTCCGCCGTCACCGCCTCGCCGGCGCGTACATTGCCGCGATAATCGATCACGTGCCGCGTCACGACCCAGACATAGGCGTCCAGATGCTCAGGCGGGGCCGCTGCCGTCCAGTGGGCGGTCGCGACATCCTGGATCCACCGGACCCAGACCGCATTGTTCACATGGCCCAGTTCGTCGATATCGTCGTCGCGGGCGACGATCGTGCAGCTATACCGGTTCATGCCTCACCCTCGCCCTGCGCCTGCCGGCGTCGCCACCACCACCCGATCGCGCCGGCCACGATGACCAGCGCCGCCGCGGCCAGAACATGCACCGCGCGCGGCCGCCACCGCCCCAGAAGCTCGGTCAGTCCTTCCCCGAACAGGTAGCCGATACCGGTGAACGTCGCCCCCCACAGGCATGCCGCCGCCAGGTTGACGCCCAGGAACAACCGCGCCGGCACCGTGCTCGTCCCGATCGCCACCGGGCTGATCGTCCGCAAGCCATAGAGGAAGCGAAAGGCGAAGATGAACCCGATCGGATGCCGCTCCAGCATCCCCATCACCCGGCCATAGACCTTGCTCTCGCGCAGCCGCCGCACCCAGCGGACCTCGCGAAACCGCCGCCCGGCGGCAAAGAACGCCTGGTCCGCCACGAACGAGCCCGCCGCCGCTGCCGCCATCGCGCCGGGCAGCGAGACGAGTCCCTGATGCGCCAGCAATCCGCCGGCGATCACGGCCGTCTCGCCCTCCAGCCCGGCCCCCAGGCCGATCGCGGCGACGCCCCAGCGGGCAACGATCGCCTCGATGCTCAGCTTTCGATCCCCATCTGCCACAGCACGAAGGCATGCTCCTCGGCCGCCTCGCGCAGGCTTTCGAACCGGCCGGACTTGCCGCCATGCCCGGCCCCCATGTTGGTCTTCAGCAGCAGCAGGTTGTTGTCCGTCTTGGTGGCGCGCAGCCGCGCCGCCCATTTCGCCGGCTCCCAATAGGTGACGCGCGGATCGTTCAGCCCGCCGGAAATGAACATCGGCGGATAGGCATGGGCAGCCACATTGTCATACGGGCTGTACGACCGGATCAGTTCGAACGCCGCCCTGTCCTCGATCGGATTGCCCCATTCCGGCCATTCGCCCGGCGTCAGCGGCAGGTCGGCATCCATCATCGTGTTCAGCACGTCGACGAACGGCACGTCGGCGATCACCGCGCCCCAGAGTTCGGGGTCGGAATTGACCACCGCACCCATCAGCTCGCCCCCCGCCGAACGCCCGGCGATCGCGATCCCGCCCTCATGCGTCCAGCTATCGGCGATCAGGCCGCGCGCCACATCGACGAAGTCGTTGAAGGTGTTGGTGCGCTTTTCCAGCTTGCCGTCCAGATACCATTGCTGGCCCAGATCGTCGCCCCCGCGAATATGCGCGATCGCATAGGCAAAGCCGCGATCGAGCAGGCTCATCCGCCCGGTCGAGAAACCCGGCGGGATCGCATAGCCATAGGCACCGTAGGCATAAAGGAACAGCTTGCCCGTCCCGTCGCGCGGAAAATCCGCCGGATAGACGATCGAGACCGGCACCGGCGTTCCGTCGCGCGCCGCGATCTTCAATCGCTCGGTCCGGTATTTGGCCGCGTCATACCCCGACGGGATCTCCTGCACCTTCAGCGTGGTGCGCTCGCCCGTCGCCACGTCATAGTCGTACACCGTCCCCGGCGTGACCATCGATTCATAGCCCAGCCGCAGCACGGACACGTCATATTCGGGATTGTCGCCCAGCCCTGCGGTATAGCTCGCCTCCGGAAACGCGATCCGCTGCGGCACCGTCGGCGCGTCGTAGCGGTGGATCGCGATCCGATCCAAACCGTCCTCGCGCCCTTCCACCACGAAGAAGCCCGCATAGCATTCCACACCCGTCATGTAGAAATGCGGGTCCGGGGCGATCAGTTCATGCCAGTCGCCCGGCGCCTCGATCGCGGCGGTGCACAGCCGCCACATCGGATCGATGTCGTTGGTGTGGATGAACAGCGTGCCGTCATGCTCGTCCACGTCATATTCGCGCCCCTCCTTGCGGGGCGCGACCAGGATCGGCTCGGCCAGCGGATCGTCGGCGGGCAACAGCCGCACCTCGCTCGTCACATGGTCGCCCGTGCCGATCACGATCCATTTGCGCGACGATGTTTCCGCCACCGCGACCCGGTAGCCTTCGTCCGCTTCGGTATAGAGCACGACATCGTCCGTCACCGGCGTGCCGATCCGGTGGAACCGGGCATTGTCCGTCCGCCACTGGTCATTGGCCAGGCCGTACAGGAACCCGGCATCGTCCGCGGTCCACACGATGTCGGACAGCATGCCCGGAATCACCTCGGGCAGATGCTCGCCGGTGGTCAGGTCCTTGACCCGCACCTCGAACCGCTCACCCCCCGTATCGTCGATCGCATAGGCGAGCAGCCGGCCATTGTTGCTGACCGCAAAGGCGCCCAGCCGGAAATATTCCTTGCCCTCGGCCAGCGCCGGCTCGTCGAGCAACAATTCGTCGTCGCCACCGCCGACGGGTTTGCGCCACCATTTGCGATACTGGCCACCGGTCTCGAACGCGGTCCAGTACAGCCAGTCGCCATCCTTTTGCGGCACGGAGGACTCGTCCTCCTTGATGCGCCCCTTCATCTCTTCGTACAGCCGGTCGACCAGCGGCTGGCGCGGCGCCATCATCGCCTCGAAATAGGCGTTCTCGGCCTCCAGATAGGCCAGTACGTCGGCATCGGCCACCTCCGGATAATCCGGGTCCTTCAACCAGGCATAGGGGTCTTCGATCGTGATGCCATGCGCGGTGAAGCTGTGCGGCCGCTGTTCGGCGACGGGGGGCGTCGGTTCGGTCATTTCCTTGCCTTAGCGGTTCGTCGCGGGTGCGGTCGAGGCGGTTTTCCGCATCAACGGGAATGACCGGCGGGCGGGCACGCGAAAGATCGGGGACTGTTGTGGCTGGATTGTTTCTGCCAAACCGCCGCCATGTCTCTGCATGCCGACCGCCTCGCCCAGCTTCGCACCCGCCTCGCCGTCATCGGCCTGGACGGGTTCATCGTCCCGCTCACCGACGAACATATGAGCGAATATGTCGGCGACTATGCGCAGCGTCTCGGCTGGCTGACCGGCTTCGGCGGCTCGGCGGGCAGCGCGGTCGTGCTGGCGGACCGCGCGGCGATCTTCACCGATGGTCGCTACACGCTGCAGGTCCGCGAACAGGTCGCGGCCGACGACTGGGACTATGTCGGCGTGCCGCAGGACAGCCTTGCCGGCTGGCTCGCCGTCCACGCGCCGGAGGGGGGCCGCATCGGCTATGACCCCTGGCTCCACACCCGCACCCAGGTGCAGGATATGGCCGATGCGCTTTCCACCCGCGGTGCGATCCTGGTGGCGGTGGCGGAAAACCCCGTCGACGCCGTCTGGACGGATCGGCCGCAACCCTCGCCCGCCCCGCTCGTCGTGCAGGACGACGCGCTGGCCGGCGCGACCTCGGCTGAAAAGCGCGCGCGCATCGCCGACTGGCTGGTCGAGCAGCGCGCCGACGCGGTCGTGTTGTCCGCGCTCGACTCGATCGCCTGGGCGCTCAACATCCGCGGCGCGGACGTCGCGCACACGCCGGTCGCCCTGTCCTATGCGGTCGTGCACGCCAGCGGCGAGACCGATTTCTACGTCGCCCCGTCCAAGCTGACCGATGCGGTGCGCCAGCATCTCGGCAATGCTGTGCGCCTTCACGACCGCGCAGACTTCGACACCGGGCTGCGCGGCTTTGCGGGCAAGCGCATCGTCGCCGATCCCGAGCGGGCGGTGGCCGCGATCGCCCAGGCGCTGGAGGCCGGCGGCGCCACCGTGCTCGCGCTGCGCGATCCTGTGGTGCTGGCCAAGGCGATCAAGAACCCGGTCGAGCTGGCCGGCCACCGCGCCGCCTCGCTGCGCGACGGTGCCGCGATGGTCCGTTTCCTGCGCTGGGTGGAGGAGGAATGCCCCGGGGGCGGCCAGACCGAGCTGTCCGCCGCGGCGCAGTTGCTCGCCTGTCGCCAGGCGACGGGGCGATTGCGCGACATCAGCTTCGCCACCATCTCCGCCACCGGCGCGCACGGCGCCAGCCCGCATTATCACGTCACCGAGGAATCCAATGCCCCCATCGTGCCGGGCCAGCTCTTCCTGATCGATTCCGGCGGCCAATATGATGACGGCACCACCGACATCACCCGCGTCATGCCGATCGGCGATCCCACGCCTGAGATGCGCGACCGCTTCACCCGCGTGCTCAAGGGCCATATCGGGCTGGCCACGGCCGTCTTTCCCGATGGGACGCTGGGCGGCCATATCGATGCGCTGGCCCGCCGCCCGTTATGGGAGGCTGGTCTCGATTACGCGCACGGTACCGGCCACGGCGTCGGCGCCTATCTATCGGTCCATGAGGGGCCGCAGCGCATCGCCGCGCCCAACTATCCCGGCGGGGCCGCCATGGAGCCGCTGCGCGCCGGCATGCTGCTCTCCAACGAACCCGGCTATTACAAGGCCGGCGAATACGGCATCCGCATCGAAAACCTCGTCCTGGTCGAACCCCGCGACATTCCGGGCGCCGATCGCGCCATGCTGGGGTTCGAGACGCTGACCTTGTGCCCCATCGAGCGGACGCTGATCGACGCGGCCCTGCTTACGGATGGCGAACGTGCATGGGTCGACGCCTATCATGCGCAGGTCGCTCAGGCACTTGGCCCCGACTTGGCCGAGGACGACCGCGCCTGGCTGCACGCCAAGTGCGCGCCCCTCTAATCCCGATCC
>NZ_JALNUQ010000055.1:0-26879 GCF_026540875.1 Sphingomonas sp. GM_Shp_2 | reverse complement strand
GTCGATGTCGAGCAGGTACTGACCGGCATCGCCCAGTCCAAGGGCAATCCGAACCTCAATTGGCGGACGTCGATCGTCGACCTGATGAAGCTGCTCGATCTCGATTCCAGCCTCGACAACCGCAAGGAACTGGCCACCGAACTCGGCTATAGCGGTGCCAAGGACGGCTCGGCCGAAATGAACATCTGGCTGCACAAGGCCGTGATGCGCGAGCTGGAAAAATCGGGTGGCCGTGTGCCGGCCAGCCTGAAGGACTGATCGCCGCCGGGCGTCTCGCCCGAAAGGGGCGGGGCGCCACGGGAACTTCATCCCCCGACGGCCCGTTCGTGGGGCTGTTACGGAAGGAAAAATCCATGCCAAACAAAACCTTGGGTCGCTCGGCCGGCCTTGGTCTCGGCGGCTTTGCGGTGGCGGCCATTGCCTGGGTCGTCGGCACCCGCTTTGTGCCTGAACTGCCCCCCATTCAGCCCGCTGCCAAGCGTGACACCGACACGGCGAGCAGCTCCACCGGCGGCACTGCCGCACCGCTCGGCGGTGACCGTGATCCGCGCACCGCGATCGATGCCAATCTGCCCAGCGGCCAGGCCGAGGCGGAGAAGCATTTTCATAACCAGACGCCCAATCCGTCCGCCGAACACGTCCCCACCGACCTGATGGGCGACCGCCACCCCGGCAACACCGATCGCGCGGTCGCGGCCTTCCGCCCCGATCCCACCGCGACCCCGACGGAGCAGGAAAAGGAGGCGTTGCGCCCCGCCACCGGTCCGGCCCCGACGCTGGTCGCCGATCGCGGCAGTGGCTTTTCGGAAGGCGCCGGCGCCGCCTGACGGCCGGGCAGGGGTCGCGACACCGCGGCCCCGCCAAGGAGAGGATGTTCCCATGAACTACAAGACGATCAGCTTCGGCCTCGGCCTGTTCTCCGTGGCACTCGGTCTGGCCGAAACGCTGGCACCAAAGCGCATCACCAGCGCGCTGGACAGCGAAGGCCATGAAACACTGGTGCGCAATTTCGGCCTGCGCGAGCTGGCCGCGGGTGCCGCACTGCTCACCGCCCCGGCGGCCGCGACCAATGTCTGGGGCCGTGTCGCCGGCGACGCGCTGGACATCGGCGCGCTTGGTCTTGCTGCGCGTTCAAACCCGCTCAACGGCGCCGTCTGGGGCGCGCTCGGCCTTGTTCTCGGCATCACGCTGGTCGATCTGCTCACTGCCCGCGGGCTGGATGCGCAGACCGGCAAGACCTCCCCCCGCCGCGAACACGCGACCGCCTGAGGCGGAATGCGACTGGAATGGAATTCGATCGTCTTCGGTCACCCTTACCCGTCCGCGGCTGCGCCGCTCCAGCATCGGGTCGGTCATGCCCCCGGCATGACCTGAACAGTGCGGGGCACCGTTCACCCGATGCTCCCGGTGGGGAGGGAAAAGACGCTGCAGGCGGCAAAGGGCGAGGACGACCATGTCTGATCGAATTCGACCCTAACCTCCCCGTTCGTCTCGAGTAATCGTCGAGTAGCGGCAAAGCCGCGTGTCGAGACGATGTATCGAGAGACATGCCGACGCGTGCGGCGCAAACTCGACACGCTCCGTCTGCGCTATTCGACACGAACGGTCCGTGCCGCCGCCCCGCCAACGCCAATAGTCCTGCCTGTAGCCAGCGTCGGATATGGGACACTTTCATGCGCTATAGCATCAGGCCTTCAACCTGATCCGTTCGTGCTGAGCGAAGTCGAAGCACAGTCACGTGAGCACAGCCTTCAACGTCGCTCAAGCCCGAACGGATGTCGGGTCAGGTTCCGAGCATGATGCTTCAAGGTGCCGGGATGCCGCCCCTCACGTCAGCGAGGATTTGCGCGGCACCGTCTCGTCCGGCTGCGGCTGTCCGCGGTCCAGCGTGTCGCTCGGCCGTCGTGCGTCGCCGCCCTGCTGATGCTCGGTCGACAGGTTGGGCCGCTCCGTCTCGGTCGTCGGCTTGATCGCGTCATCGTCCATGATCTGGCTCCTCCTGGGCCTTCAACCGCCAAGCTGAACGAAGTCTCCACGACTGGCACAGCCTGCGACACTTTTGCGGGAAAGTCGGGACAGGTCTGCGACGAACGGCGCCCATATGGTCATCAGGCCAAGATCACATGGCCGCGTAACCAAGGAGTAGACCCATGAAAGCCATCATCGCCGCCACCCTCGGGTTCGCCGCGCTGCTCCCCGCCGCCGCACAGGCCCAGCGTTGGGAGCCGATCAACGCCCGCCAGGCCAATCTGGAGCGGCGCATCGATCAGGGCATTCGCGCCGGCACGCTGAACCGTCGCGAGGCGGATCGCCTGCGCGTCCAGTTCCGCGATCTCGATCGGCTGGAACAGCGGTATCGCCGCAGCGGCGGTGGCCTGACTCGCGCCGAGCGGACCGATCTCAATCGTCGCTACGACGTGCTGTCGCAGCGGGTCCGCTTCCAGAAGCAGGATCGCCAGCAGCGCCGTTGGTAAAGCGCGGCAGCGGCTGGCCGACATCCCGCCACCGGTCGAGGATCTGCCCGGAGGCGGGCAATCGGTCACCGGCCGGCGCCGGGGCGGGGGCCGCCGCACCGCGTGGCCCGGTGGGTGCCTCCGCTGTCGCGACGGGGGTCGCACCGGGCAGCGGCGGTATCTCGACCGGCACCGCCGGGGCGACATCCGCCCCGCCCGGCGCCCCGCCCGGCGCCGCCCCGCCCGGCATCGGCTCCCCGCCTGCATAACGCTGCGTAAAGGCGGCCGCCGTGCCCCAATATCCCTTCCACCGGTGGAAGAAATGCGCGCCTACCACATCCGTCATCACCAGTGACCGTGCCCAGGACGGGCTGACCGCATAGGTGTGATAATGGGTGGCCAGCCCGACGCCGGCGAACACGCCGCCGGCCAGCGCCCCCGCCGCGGCTCGCGCCGCACGCGCCCAGCCGCTCGCCGATGGTGCCCGGCCCAGCGCCCCGTCGCAGGCGAAGCTGAACTGGCACCCCGCCTGCGCCGATCCCTGATAGACCACGCCGCACACGCTGGCCGGAAAGGCCGGATGCCGCACGCGGTTCAGCACCACCTGCGCCACCGCGCGCTCTCCGGCGTCGCTCTCGCCGCCCGCCTCGTAATAGATCGCCGCGGTCAGGCATTGCAGCGCGCGGGCGCGGTCGACGGCACTCGCCGCTCCCCAGCGAAACGGCGGGGCGGGCGTCACGCCAGCGTCGCCACGGTCGATCACGCCGGCGGGCAGGGGCGGCAGGTCGGCCGTCCCGGTGGCCCGGCCGGGCGCCGGTGGGCTGGACGCCGCAGCCTCCTCCACGGATCGCTGGACAGCCACCCGGGGCACCGCCGCCGCCGGCGGGCGCAGCGCCAGTCCCAGCGCGACCAGCAGCAGCAGGCCGACCAGCACCAGCCAACCCGCCAGCATGCGGCGCAGGGTGGCCCTGGAGACCGTGTACGGTGTGCTGCGACCCATCGGGGCAGTGCTACCGGTAAAAGGTCACCAATTTACCTTATTTCAGGCTGCCGCTGTCCAGATTGACCGCCGCGGCCGGCACCACCTCCACCTGGGGGTAGCGTGCCTTCAGCGCCGGCAGGAACTGCCTGGCGTCACCCACCACGACGATGCTCGCCGCTTTGGGATCGAGCAACGCGGCGGCTGCCGCCTGCACCGCCGCCGGATCGACGCCCTCCACCTTGGCGGTGTAGCGCTGCAACTCGTCCAGCGGCACGGACTGGACGACATAATCGCCCAACAGGCCGGCGATACCGTCCGTCGTCTCCACCGTGCGCCCGAAATTGCCGACCAGCACCGCCTGCCGCGTGGCAAGTTCGCCCTGAGGAACGGGCGCCTTGCCCAGCTTTTCCATCTCCGCGGAAATCAGCGTAACCACCTCTGCGGCAGACGGATTCTTGGTCTGGGTGCGCGCCGCGACCAGCCCGGGCCTGCGCCCCGCCTGAAGCCCGCTGCTCGCCCCGTACGCCAGCCCCCGCTTGATCCGCACCTCCTGATTCAACCGAGAAGAAAACCCGCCGCCCAGCACGGTGTTGGCGACGGCGAGGGGGTAATAGCGGGCATCGTCACGTGCGATGCCGGGCCGCGCGACGACGACGCCGGCCTGTCCGGCATCGGGCATGTCGACCACCACCACGCGTGGCGCGGGGAAGGCCGCCCGGTCGCCCGGCACCGCGGCCGTGGTGCCCTTGCCCTGCCACGTGCCCAGGTACCGCTTGGCCAGCGTCCGGGCGGCGGCCGGCGTGATGTCGCCGACCAGCACCAGTGCGGCCTGACCGGGCTGCCACGTCCGCTGATACGCCGCCTTCAGGTCCGCCTGGGTCAGCGTCTTCAACGAGGTCGGGGTACCCTCCAGCGGGGTGCCATATGGTTGATTGCCGAACACGACGCGGCTGGCGACCAGGCCCGACAGTTGCGCCGGGTTCTTCATCGCGACCGCGACGCCGTCGATCGTCTGCGTGCGTGCCCGCTCGATCTCCTCGGCGGCGAAGGCGGGATGCGTGGCGACATCGGCCAGGATGGTCATTGCGGGCGCAAGCTGGTCGGAGGTGACGGTCAGGTCGACGGAGGCCCCGTCGCGGCTGGCATCGCTGCCGATCGATCCGCCCAGGCTTTCCACCGCGCGCGCGATCTCGGCGGCGGACCGGGTGGTGGTGCCCATCGTCATCAGCCCGGCCGACAGGCTGCTCGCCCCCGCCTTGCCGGCCGGATCGGTCGCGGCGCCACCGACCGCCACCAGCGAGGCGGTGACCAGCGGCAGGTCGTGCCGCTCCACGGTGATGACGCGCAGGCCATTGGCCAGCCGCGTCTCGGCCACCTGCGGCAGCACGGGCTTCACCGGCGCGGCGGGCGGCGGCGGCAGCATGCGCTGCCCGGCGGGTGCCGGCGTGACGATGGCGATGTCGGCGGGTGCGGTCAGCGGGCGGGTGACGACGGTGGGGGCGACCGTCACCGTGTCGCCTGTCTTGCCCGTCTGCTCCGGCAGATAGCGCAGCAAGGCCGACTGGTTGTCAGCCAGATATTTGCGCGCGACCCGCTGGATGTCCGCGGCGGTGACGCGCTGCACCGCGGCCAGTTGCTTTTCGCTGGCGGTGGGATCGTCGTTGATGATGACGTTCTGCGCCAGCAGGAACGCCTTGCCCTCCGCCGTCTCGCGCCGCTTGATCGCGGCGGTCAGGATCTCGTTCTTGGCCTCGGCCAGTTCGGCCGGCGTGACGGCTTCGTCACGGAAGCGGGCCACTTCGCGGCGCAGCGCCGCCTCGCCGGCCGCGGCGTCCTTGCCGCCCGCCATGATCGCGAACACCGCATAGGTGCCCGTGCCCGCCCGCGTGTCGAACGAGGTCTGCGCACTCTGCGCCAGTTCGTCGCGGTAGACGAGGCTGCGATAGAGCCGCGAATTCTCGCCCGTTGCCATGATCGCGTCCAGCACCTGGAGCGCGGGCACGTCCGCATCGCGATCGGGCGGCAATTGCCAGCTCAGCAGGACCGCGGGCAGGGGGGTGTTGGCCTCGTACACCGTGCGGCTGACGGGGCGCTCCCGCGGCGGTTCGGTCACGGTGACGCGGGGGATCTCGCCGGCCGGGCGCTTGATCGGCGCGAAATACTGGTCGACCCAGCTGTTCAGTTGCGCGGGATCGAAATTGCCCGCCACCACCAGGATCGCATTGTCGGGCCGGTAATAGGTGGCGTGAAAGGCGCGCACGTCGTCGATCGTCGCCGAATCGAGATTCGCCACGTCACCGATCACCCCGCGCGCATAGGGGTGCACCGAATAGCTGATCTCGGGCAAATAGGTCTGGAACAGCTTGCCATAGGGCCGTGCGAAGCCCTGGCGATATTCCTCCTTCACCACGTCGCGTTCCGAGGCGAAGCTGGTCGGCTCCACCACCAGCGATGCCATGCGGTCCGCCTCCGCGAACAACAGCCGCTGCAGATGGTTGGCGGGGATTACCTCGAAATAATTGGTATAGTCGTCGCCGGTCGAGGCGTTGTTGTAGCCGCCGACATCCTCGGTCAGCCGGTCCATCTGTTCCGGCACCAGGTTGCGCGTCGCCTTGAACATCAAATGTTCGAACAGGTGCGCGAAGCCCGAGCGCCCGCGTGGATCGTCGCGCCCGCCGACGTCATACCACACCTGCACCGCTACGTTGGGCGTGGTCGTGTCGCGAATGGCATAGACGCGCAGGCCATTGGCCAGCGTGCGCTCGGTAAAGGGAATGGACGGGATGCGCGCGCTTGCGGCCGGCGGCTGGGGCTGCTCCTGCGCGGAAAGCGTGGCGGGCAGGGTGGCAACGCTCAACAGCAGGGCGGCACGCAAGCAGCGCATCATGTATCCTTTACTTGGGTTTCTTCTTGGACCGGCTGCGATCGGCATAGAGCGCTGCCGCGGCGATCGCGGCGGAACCGATGCCCACGCCAAGACCGATCTTGGCGAGCGGCCAGCGCTTGGCGGCGTCTTCCGCTGCCTCCGCCACGGCCTCGGCGGCGGCGGCGGCATGCGCCTTGGCATCCTTGGCGGCGGCAAGGATCTCGTTGGGGGCGTCGTCGGTACGGTCGGTCATTGCATCTCTCCCGTCGGGTTGCCGGCGTAGCGCGCGCGGAACGCGTTCGCAAAGGCTCTCAAGCGTCCTTCGCTGATGGCGGCGCGCAGATCAGCCATAAGCGTTTCATAGAACCAGATATTATGTTCCGTCATCAACATGGCGCCCAGTATCTCTCCGGCGCGCACGAGGTGATGGAGATAGGCACGACTCCAGGTTCGACAAACCGGGCAGCCGCAGGACGGGTCGAGCGGCCCCTGATCCTCGCCGTGGCGGGCATTGCGCAGGTTGAGCGGACCGCTGCGCGTGAACGCCTGGCCGGTACGGCCCGACCGCGTCGGCAGCACGCAGTCGAACATGTCGATGCCGCGTTCCACCGCGCCGACGATGTCGGTCGGCTTGCCGACTCCCATCAGATAGCGTGGCTTGTCCGCCGGCAATTGCCCCGGCGCGAAATCGAGGCAGCCGAACATCGCCTCCTGTCCCTCGCCGACCGCGAGGCCGCCGACCGCATAACCATCGAAATCGATATCGATCAGCGCGTCGGCCGACGCCTTGCGCAGCCCCTCGTCCAGCGCGCCCTGCTGGATGCCGAAGATCGCATTATGCTCGGCATGCGCGCCGCCCCCGTCGAACGCATCGCGGCTGCGCTTCGCCCAGCGCATCGAGCGCTCCATCGCGGCGGCCTGTACCTCGCGCGTCGAGGTGGTGGGCACCAGTTCGTCGAACGCCATGACGATGTTCGATCCCAGCAGCCGCTGGATCTCGATCGAGCGTTCCGGGCTGAGCAGGTGGCGGGTGCCGTCCAGATGGCTCTTGAACGCGACACCGTCCTCCGACCGCTTGGTCAGCTCCGCCAGGCTCATCACCTGATAGCCGCCCGAATCGGTCAGGATCGGCTTGTCCCAGCCCATGAAGCCGTGCAGCCCGCCCAGCCGGGCGACGCGCTCGGCACCGGGACGCAGCATCAGGTGATAGGTATTGCCCAGGATGATGTCCGCGCCCGATGCCGCGACATCGCCGGGCTTCATCGCCTTGACGGTGGCGGCGGTGCCGACCGGCATGAAGGCGGGGGTGCGGATCGTGCCGCGCTCCATGGCGATCGCGCCGGTGCGCGCGGGCCCGTCGGTGGCGTGGATGGAAAAGGCGAAACGGGTCATGCGTGTCAGTCTTTCCAGCGGGACCGTCCGGTCTCGCCCTTTGGCTTGCGGCCGCGCTCGGCAGGGCGGGTCGGCCCTTGCGCATCAATCGGCGCGGTCCGGAAGGTCAGCAGTTCGGCGCGGCTGATGCCATCGCCGCCATCCTTGTGGAAACGCGAATACAGCTTGGCGAAATGCGCCTGCAACTCGTCCAGCCCGACCATGTCGTCGCTGTTACGATCGACCTCGAACGGGCTGGGCAGCGCGTTGCGATCGCCCAGGAAACGCTGCGCCCAGTCCGCAAAGATCAGGTAGCGCATGCGGCCGGTGCCGCCCGTATCGACCAGGCGGAACGAGCGATCGACACAGGCCGACAGTTCGGCCCGGTCGGTGCGGCCATCGCCATCCTCATCGCACGCCGCGATGAACATCGCCACCGGCTCCAGCACCATCGTCGCAGGCGTCTGTGCGGACGGCTTGGCGGGGCCGGGCACGATGATCTCCGCCTCCTGCGCAGCCGGCGTGCCCGCCTGCATCAACAACGCCAGCACCAGCGCGATCATGCACCGTCCCCCGGCAGCAACAGCGACGCATCGCCATAGGAATAGAAGCGATATCCGGCGGCGATGGCGTGCGCATAGGCGGCCTGCATGCGCTCCAGTCCCATCAGCGCGGATACCAGCATGAACAGCGTCGACCGCGGCAGGTGGAAATTGGTCATCAGCCCGTCGATCCCCTTGAACCGGTAGCCGGGGGTGATGAAGATCGCGGTGTCGCCCTCGAACGGTCGCACGATCCGGTCCTCGCCGCTGGCGCTCTCGATCAGGCGCAGCGAGGTGGTGCCGACCGCGATGATCCGCCCGCCGGCCGCGCGCGTCGCGTTCAGCCGGTCCGCGGTCGCCTGGTCGATGCGGCCCCATTCCGCATGCATGCGGTGATCCGCGGTATCGTCCGCCTTGACCGGCAGGAAGGTACCCGCACCGACATGCAGGGTCAGCGTGGCATGGCCGATCCCAGCCGCCTCCAGGGCTTCGATCAGCCCGGGCGTGAAGTGCAGCGCCGCGGTCGGTGCCGCCACCGCGCCGGGTTCGTTGGCGAACATCGTCTGGTAATCGTCCGCATCGCGCGCCTCGATCCCGCGCTTCTGCGCGATATAGGGGGGCAGCGGCATGCGGCCGGCACGCTCCAGCAGCAACTCGACCGGCTCGTCACCGGCAAAGTCCAGCACGAAGCTGCCATCCTCGCCCCGCTCGCCCGCAGCGGCGGCAACGCCTGCGCCGAAATCGATCACATCGCCGTCGCGCAACCGCTTGGCATTGCGGATAAAGGCACGCCACCGGCGCGGCCCTTCGCGCTTGTGCAGCGTCGCCCCGATCCGCGCTTCGCCCCGCCGGCCTTCCAGTTGCGCCGGGATGACGCGCGTATCGTTGAAGACCAGCAGGTCGCCCGCACGCAGGCATCCGGGCAGGTCGCGCACTTCTGCGTCGCGCGTCGCCTCGCCATCCAGCACCAACATCCGCGCCGCATCGCGCGGGGCGGCGGGGTGCAGCGCGATGCGGTCGTTGGGAAGCGCGAAGTCGAAAAGGTCGACGTTCACTGGCGCTTCGGCGCGGCCTTCCGCGCCGCCGGCGCCGGAGTCCGGGCAGCCGGCTTGGGCGCGGCGACCGCGGCCCCCGGCAACGTCACCGGCGCGCCCAGTCCGGCCGCGGGGGCGGCGACGGGCAGCGGCTGGAAGGGCGGGGGATTGTCCGCCGCGATATAGGCATGGACGATCCGCGACGGGTTCGCCGGCGGCTCGCCCCGCTCGATCGGATCGACATATTGCATGCCGTCGATCACCCGGCCGAACACCGTGTACTTCTTGTCAAGCGCGAGGCGCGGCTGGAAAACGATAAAGAACTGGCTGTTGGCGCTGTTCGGATCATCGGCGCGTGCCGCCGACACCGATCCGCGCACGTGCGGCAGATAGTTGAATTCGGACGGGACGTTGGGCAGCTCCGACCCGCCGGTGCCATCGCCCTTGGGATCGCCGCCCTGTGCCATGAAGCCGTCGATCACGCGGTGGAACAGCAGTCCGTCATAGAAATGCTGTCGGGTCAGCGTCTTGATGCGCTCCACCATCTTGGGCGCGACATCGGGACGCAGCCAGATCGTCACCCGGCCGCCGGTCGACAGATCGAGCAGCCACAGATTTTCCTTGTCGGTGACCAGCGGCGGTGCCGCCCGCGGGGCCACCGGTGCCTGCACCTGCGCGGCGGCTGGCACCGCGAACAAGCTGGCCACCACTGCAACTATACCGGCGAAAACGCGCATCTTTTCCCCAAGGGCTATCAGGATCACGGCGCTCTAGAGCAAATCTGCACTTGCGCCAAACTGAACGTCGCGCAGGTAGCGTCGGGTTTCAGCTACCCTTGCGTCCGATCTGCCCGACCCGGGCCACCACCTCGTCGCGCACGGTCGGGGGCACGAAGCGGCCGATCTCGCCGCCGAACAGCGCGATTTCCTTGACCAGCCGGCTGGCGATGGGTTGCAGCGCCACGTCGGCCATCAGGAAGACGGTTTCAACCCGCGGATTGATCTGCTGGTTCATGCCGGCCATCTGATACTCGTACTCGAAATCGGCCACCGCGCGCAGGCCGCGAACGATCACGCGGGCGCCTTCGCGCTCGGCAAAATCCATCAGCAGCGAATCGAACGCGACGACATGGATCTCGCCGCCCACATCCGCCACCTCGCGCCGGACCATCGCCATGCGCTCGTCCAGCGTGAACATCGGCGATTTGGAGGGGTTGGTCGTCACCCCGATCACCAGCCGGTCGACCAGCTTCGCGCCGCGCCGGATGATGTCCATATGGCCCAGCGTGACCGGATCGAAGGTGCCGGGATAGACGCCGATCCGGGTCAATGGTCGCGCTCCACCACATAGCGGGCAACCGCGCGCAGCAAATCCGCCTCGGGCCCGTAATGGCGCAGATGCTCGACCGCCTGGTCGACCAGCATCCCGCACTGCGCCCGCGCCCGCTCCACGCCCAGCAGGGTCAGGAACGTCGCCTTGCCGGCATCGCCGTCCTTGCGCAGCTTCTTGCCCGCCACCGTCTCGTCGCCCTCGGCGTCCAGCAGGTCGTCGGCGATCTGGAAGGCAAGGCCCAGGTCATGCGCATATCCGCGCAGATGGGTCCGGCCCTCCGGCCCCACCCGGCCCAAGATCGCGCCCGCCTCCACCGCCGCGGTGATCAGGGCGCCCGTCTTCATCTGTTGCAGCCGGGTGACGGTGTTCAGATCGAAATCGCCGGTTTCCGCCTCCAGGTCCATCGCCTGTCCACCCGCCATCCCCGAGGGGCCGGAGGCACGCGCCAGGTCCAGAATCAGTTCGGCGCGGACATGCGGCTCGGGATGCGTGTCCGGCTCTGCCAATATCTCGAAGGCCAGCGCATGCAGGCAATCCCCTGCCAGGATCGCGGTCGCCTCGTCGAACGCCTTGTGCACGGTGGGCTTGCCACGGCGCATGTCGTCATCGTCCATCGCCGGCAGGTCGTCATGGATCAGGGAATAGACGTGGATCGCCTCCAGCGCGGTGGCGACGCGGGCTGCCCGGTCCTTGTCGACGTTGAACAGCGCCGCGGTGGCGAACACCAGCAACGGGCGCAGCCGCTTGCCCCCGCCGATCGCGGCGTGGCGCATCGCCCGGTACAGCGGCGCGCGTGGATCGTCCGGCACCTCCAGCAGCGCATCGAAGCGCGCATCGATCTCGGCTGCGACATCGGCCAGCGCGTCGCCCAGCATCACCGTGGCGGTCGCCATGCTCAGCCTGCCGCGAAGGGACGGGTAGCGGTCGGCTTGCCCTCGGCGTCCAGCCGGATCGCCTCGATCCGGGCCTGCGCCGCGTCCAGCCGCTCGGCGCAGCGCGCGCGCAGCCGGTCACCGCGCTCGTACAGGCGGATCGATTCGTCCAGGCTCGCCTCGCCGCTTTCCAGCCGGCCGACGATCCGCTCCAGCTCTTTCAGCGCGTCCTCAAACGACAGGTCTTCGATCGGAATATCCATGGCGCCTGCTATGGGCCAGCCGGGCAGGGGAGGCAAGGCAAGCGGCAGTTAACGAGCGTCCAGCGACCGTACCGTCCAGGTATAGAGCACGCGCACCCCGATCAGGCCGGTATCGAGCGCCGCCTGCATCTGATGTGGTGCCGGATCGCTGCGATCATGGGTGATCAGGCGGATATCGGCGGTCGGATGTCGCACGATCAACCCCAGCACCAGCAGGGCAATAACCGCAGCAATGATCCGACGCTCGCGCATGATCGATCTCCTGTCGCCCGGCGTATCGCCATTCCGGCGCGTATTCAACTGCTTGGCCGGGTTAGATCGCGGCAAAGAAGAAGGCCCCGGCAGCGGGATGCGCTGCCGGGGCCTCTTTGTCGAATCGACTGGCGGCTGGCCTTACTTCGCGTCGATCGCCTCGGCGCGGCCGCCCTTCTTCTTCTGCTTCTTGGGCGCGGCCGGCTCGATCGCGAAGGACAGCGCGCCGTCCTTCATCTTCACCGTCACCTCGCCGCCGTGCACCAGCTTGCCGAACAGCAATTCCTCGGCCAGCGGCTGCTTGATCTTCTCCTGGATAAGGCGGCCCATCGGCCGTGCGCCGTACAGCTTGTCATAGCCCTTTTCGGTCAGCCAGCTCTTGGCGGCATCGTCCAAGCTGATGTGCACGCTGCGATCGGCCAGTTGCAGTTCCAGTTGCAGGATGAACTTGTCCACCACCCGCGCCACGACCTCGGGCGGCAGGTATCCGAAGGGCACGATCGCATCCAGGCGGTTGCGGAATTCCGGCGTGAACATCCGCTGCACCGCCTGCTCGTCCTCGCCCTCGCGGGTCAGGTTGCCGAAGCCCACCGTCTCGCGCGCCATGTCGGACGCGCCGGCGTTCGTCGTCATGATCAGGATGGTGTTGCGGAAATCGACCGTCTTGCCATGGTGATCGGTCAGCTTCCCGTTGTCCATCACCTGGAGGAGGATGTTGAACAGGTCGGGATGCGCCTTCTCGATCTCGTCGAGCAACAGCACCGAATGCGGATTCTGGTCGACCGCATCGGTCAGCAGGCCGCCCTGGTCATAGCCGACATAGCCCGGAGGCGCACCGATCAGCCGGCTGACCGAATGGCGCTCCATATATTCCGACATGTCGAACCGCTGGAGCGGAATGCCCAGGATCGCGGCCAGCTGCTTGGCGACCTCGGTCTTGCCGACGCCGGTGGGGCCGGTGAACAGATAGTTGCCGATCGGCTTGTCCGGATCGCGCAGGCCCGCCCGGCTCAGCTTGATCGCCGCCGACAGGTTCTCGATCGCCTTGTTCTGGCCGAACACGACACGCTTCAGGTCGGTATCCAGCGTCTCCAGCACCTGCCGGTCGTCGGACGAGACCGATTTCGGCGGGATGCGCGCCATGGTCGCGATCACCGCCTCGATCTCCTTGGGCGTGATCGTCTTCTTGCGCTTGGACGGCGGCACCAGCATCTGCATCGCGCCCACCTCGTCGATCACGTCGATCGCCTTGTCGGGCAGCTTGCGGTCGTTGATGTAGCGCGCACTCAGCTCCACCGCCGACTTGATCGCATCGGGCGTATACTTGACCGAATGATGCTCCTCGAACGCGGAACGCAGTCCGGCGAGGATCTTGATCGTGTCCTCGATCGTCGGCTCGTTCACGTCGATCTTCTGGAACCGGCGCAGCAGCGCGCGATCCTTCTCGAAGTGGTTGCGGAACTCCTTGTAGGTGGTCGAACCGATGCAGCGGATCGTGCCGCCCGACAAGGCCGGCTTCAGCAGGTTGGACGCATCCATCGCGCCGCCGCTGGTGGCGCCAGCGCCGATCACGGTGTGGATCTCGTCGATGAACAGCACGGCATGCGGCATCTTTTCGAGTTCGTTCACGACCGCCTTCAGCCGCTCCTCGAAATCGCCGCGATAGCGCGTTCCGGCGAGCAGCGCGCCCATGTCGAGCGAGTAGATGACCGCCGGCTTCAGCACGTCGGGCACCTCGCCCTCGACGATCTTGCGCGCCAGTCCTTCCGCGATCGCGGTCTTGCCGACGCCCGGATCGCCCACATAGAGCGGATTGTTCTTCGACCGGCGGCACAGGATCTGCACGGTGCGGTCCACCTCGGGCCCGCGCCCGATCAGCGGATCGACCTTGCCGTTCTTGGCCTTTTCGTTGAGGTCGACGGTGAACTGCTTGAGCGCGCTTTCCGTCTTGCCCTTTTCGGGCTGCGCCTTGGCGGGCTTTTCCTCTTCGGCCGCGCCCTTGGGGCTGGCCGCCTCGCTCGCCTGACCCCCCTTGCCGACGCCGTGGCTGATGAAGCTCACCGCATCCAGCCGGCTCATGTCCTGCTGCTGGAGGAAATAGACCGCATAGGATTCGCGCTCGGAAAACAGCGCGACCAGCACGTTGGCGCCGGTCACTTCGTCGCGGCCCGACGACTGGACGTGCAGGATCGCGCGCTGCACCACGCGCTGGAACCCGCTGGTGGGCGAGGGGTCGGTGGCCGCATCGACCTTCAGCGCGTCCAGCTCGGTGTCCAGATAATGTGCCACGGTGGCCTTAAGCTCGCCCAGGTCCACCTGGCACGCCTGCATCACCTTGGACGCATGTTCGTCGTCGATCAGCGCGAGCAGCAGATGCTCCAGCGTCGCATATTCATGGCGCCGCGACGATGCGGCCTCCAGGGCCTTGTGCAGCGTGGTTTCGAGAGCGGGGGCGAAAGATGGCATCAGGGTACTCCAGTCGGGCAACCCGTCAGGGCATGCCCGTTGCACACTATGTCGGAACGCCGGGGGTCGGCATCAAGCATCACGCCGGATTCGATATCGCCCGCAACGGAGCCGCACCGGCAAATGGCGTCGCGCCCGGCCGGTGCACGGTGCCTCACCGCTTGAACAGCGCCTCTGCATCGACGCGGTGACGGCCCGCGCGCTGCATGTGATCGCGGGTCCGCGCCGCCTCCCGCTCCAGCGCCGCGACCCGCGCTTCCAGCTCGGCCAGCGACAGGGGATCGAGGTCCGCTTTCGCCAGCAGGGTCAGCGGGTCGTCGCGTCGGGCAGGAGAGTCGTCGATGTCCATGACGGGACGCAGCGTTGACCCGCCCGCCCGCGATGTCAATAACGGTGCCATTATCGGCAAACGGGGGCGATCGAATGGCGCAGGTGCCAGAGATGATGACGGCGATCGACCCGGAGGGGCATGGCGGGCCGGAGATACTCGTCCCCGTCACGCGCCCGGTGCCGCAACCCGCCGAGGGGGAGGTGCTGATCCGCGTCGCCGCTGCCGGCGTCAACCGGCCCGACGTGGCGCAGCGCCAGGGCAATTATCCCCCGCCGCCCGGCGCGCCGTCCATTCCCGGACTGGAGGTCGCCGGCACGATCGTCGCGCTCGGCCACGATGTGGACGATGCGCTGCTCGGCCAGCCGGTATGCGCGCTGGTATCGGGCGGCGGCTATGCCGAATATGTCGCGGTCTGCGCCGGCCAGTGCCTGCCCGTGCCCGACGGCCTGTCGATGGTCGAGGCCGCGGCGATTCCTGAAACGCTGTTCACCGTGTGGACCAACCTGTTCGAGCGCGCCTATGCGACGGAGGGGGATACGGTGCTGGTGCACGGCGGCACCAGCGGGATCGGCACCATGGCGATCCTGCTCGGCCGCATCTTCGGGCTGACCGTGATCGTCACCGCCGGTTCGGACGAGAAATGCGCCGCCGCCCGCGTGCTGGGCGCCGCGCACGCGATCAACTACAAGCGGCAGGATTTCGTCGCCGAGGTCAAGGCGATCACTGGCGGCAAGGGGGTGCAGGCGGTGCTCGACATGGTCGGCGGCGACTATGTGCCGCGCAACCTGCAATGTCTGGGCGAGGATGGCCGCCACGTCTCGATCGCGGTGCAGGGCGGGGCGGAGGCGACGATTCCCTTGTGGCAGGTTATGCGCCGCCGCCTGACGCTGACCGGCTCCACGCTGCGCGCCCGTGACGGCGCGTTCAAGTCGCTGGTCGCCGACGAGCTGATCCGCACCGTCTGGCCACATGTCGCGGCGGGCAAGCTGCGTCCGGTGATCGACCGCGTCTTCCCGCTGGCCGAGGCGGCGGCGGCACATGCGCGGATGGAGGCGGGGGATCATGTCGGCAAGATCGTGCTGACCATCGGATAGGCGCGGATAAGGGGCGGCGGCCCCGCGACACCTTGCCGAAATACCGCCGCGGTATTAAGTCGAAGCCATGCTAAGGCCGCTCCGATGAGGGGCGGCCCTTTTATTTTCCGACGGAGTGACCCCGTGGCCCAGCCGCTCATGCCCCATGCGACCGCCTCCTGGCTGGTCGACAACACGTCGCTCTCCTTCGAGCAGATCGCCGATTTCTGCGGCCTCCACATTCTGGAAGTGCAGGCGATCGCCGACGACACCGCCGCCACCAAGCTGACCGGCCGCGATCCGGTCCGCGCGCACGAGGTGACGCAGGACGAGATCGACAAGGGCCAGAAGAACCCCGACTATCGCCTGAAGATGACCAAGGGCCCCGAACAGGTCCGCCGTACCAAGGGGCCGCGCTACACGCCGGTCAGCAAGCGGCAGGACAAGCCGGACGGCATCGCCTGGATCATCCGCAACCATCCCGAGATTTCGGACGGTGCGATCTCCAACCTGATCGGCACGACGCGCACGACCATCGCCGCGATCCGCGACCGCAGCCACTGGAACATTGCCAACATCACGCCCAAGGATCCGGTGACGCTGGGCCTGACCACCCAGCGCGAGCTGGACACCGCCGTCTCCAAGGCCGGCAAGGCCGCGGGTACCGAGCCTGCCCCCACCGACACCCGCCTGGAGGGCGACCGCGAGGCCCTGATCGCCAGCCTGCGCGCCGAACGCGCGCAGCAGGAGCGTGACGCCGACGGCACCGGCCGCAGCGACGAGATCACCGACCCGCACGCGCTGTTCCGCAACTGATCGGCGCGCGGCCGGAAGGCTGAGGGAAAAGGGCATCGCCGGTCCGGCGGTGCCCTTTTTCGCGTCAGCGGATGCGCCGCGGGTCGATCACCACATGCGCGATACGCGTGCGATTGTGCGTGTAGGTGACATGCACCATCCCGTCGCGCGTCTGGATCACCGCCGGATAGGCATAGCCGTCGGGTACCGGTTCGCTCTCCAGCGTCAACACGGCGCGCCAATGCACGCCGTCATCGGACAGCCCGATGTTCAGCGGCCAGCGATCGCCGTCGCCCGGCGTGTCGGGTCGGTGCGCGGCGTGATTGTAGACGATCAGCTGCCGCCCGTCGCGCAGGGTCACCGCGTCTGTGCCGGCATTGGGATTGGGCAGGTCGATCGCGGCGAGCGGCGACCAGCTTTTGCCGCCATCGCGCGTCCAGCTCATCGCCAGCGCGCCCTGCCGCGTGCGCGCCACCAGTTCCATCCGGCCGTCGCGGTGGGTCAGGATGCTCGGCTGGATCGCCTCGATATGCATGGGGGAGGGGATGCGCGTCCCCACCTGCCACGTCCGGCCCTGATCCACGCTCCGCTCGATACGCAGCGACCAGTAATTGTCGGCAGCGCTGCCTTCCTCCCTGCTCGATGGTGCCAGCCATGCGCCATCGGGTGCGATCACCGGCTTGTTCTTGATCGGGCCCAGCACGCCATCGGGCAGGCGTCGGGGCGATGACCAGTGGCGGCCGCCATCGGCGGAGGTGATCACCATCCCCCACCATTCGCGCGGGCTCGGCCCCACCTTGTAGAACAGGTGCAGGTCTCCGCCCGGTGGCTGAAACAGCACCGGGTTCCAGGTCGGCTGGCCATCGCCGCGAGCGACCGCGACCGGCGTCGACCAGCCCTTGTCCCCGCGCCGCGCAAACCAGATTGCCACGTCGGGCCGGCTCTCGCCGGTACCTCCGAACCATGATGCGGCCAGTTCGCCACCGGGCAGCTCGACCAGCGTGGAGGCATGCGCCTGTGGATAGGGGGCGGTGCGGTAGATGAACTCGCGGAACAGGATCGGCGATGGCGCCTGCTCAGCGGCCGGCGCCGCCATGCTCATGACCACCGCCACCGCACCGACGGCCCCACGCCACCCGCTCAACAACACCGCCCGCCATTCTTGCCGCCATAGCGCGCCTCCTGCCGCTCGCGAAAGAACGCCACCTCGTTCATCGGCTCGGCATCGGGATGATGCTCGGCCATGTGGCGGCGATAGGCGTCGTAGCTGGGGACGCCGACCATCAGCCGCGCCGTTTCCGCCAGCCGGGCGAGAAACGCGCTCATTCCGCCGCCGCCAGCATCGGCGGCACCTCGGTCACGCTCGGCCGGTCGATGCGCCGCGCGCTCAGGCAGGCGCGCACCGCATAGACGAAGATCGCGATGACCACGCCCAGGAAGATTGCGCACAGGGCCGCGTCGATGCGGTCGTTGAACACGATCCGCCCCATCTCCGCCATCGACTTGGCCGGCGCCAGCACCTCACCGCGGCCTGCGGCGTCAGAGAACTTCGCCGCATGCGCCAGGAAGCCGACGCGCGGATCGGCCGAGAACAGCTTCAGCCACCCCGCCGACACGGTACAGGCGAGCAGCCAGACGGTCGGCACCACCGTGATCCAGGCGAACCGCTCGCGCTTCATCCGGAACAGCACCACGGTCGCCAGCATCAGCGCGACGGCGGCCAGCATCTGGTTGGAAATGCCGAACAGCGGCCACAGCGTGTTCACCCCGCCCAGCGGATCGGTCACGCCCTGATACAGGAAGAAGCCCCAGGCCGCGACGCACAGGGCGGTGGCGATCAGCCCCGGCGCCACCGCGCTCGTTCCCCGGAAGCGCGGCACCGCCAGCCCGATCAGGTCCTGGAGCATGAAGCGGCCCGCGCGCGTGCCCGCATCCACCGCGGTCAGGATGAACAGCGCTTCGAACAGGATGGCGAAGTGATACCAGAAAGCCTTCATCGCCTGTCCGCCGATCAGGTGGCTGAAGATTTCCGCCATCGCCACCGCCAGCGTCGGGGCGCCGCCCGCGCGGCTGATGATCGTGGTCTCGCCCACGTCGCGCGCCACCTGCGCCAGGGCGTCGCCGGAAATGGGAAAGCCCATCGCGGTCACCGCCGCCGCCGCGCTTGCCGGATCGGTGCCCAGCACCGCGGCCGGCGCGTTCATCGCGAAATAGATGCCGGGGTCCAGGATCGATGCGGCGACCAGCGCCATGATCGCCACCGCGCTTTCCATCAGCATCGCGCCGTATCCGATGAACGGCGCATGCGCCTCGCTGGCGATCAGCTTGGGCGTGGTGCCGCTGGCGATCAACGCGTGGAAGCCGGACACGGCACCGCAGGCGATGGTGATGAACAGGAACGGGAACAGGCTGCCCGCCCACACCGGGCCGGAGCCGTCGATGAACTGGGTCAGCGCCGGCATGCGCAGCGGCGGCGCCATGACGACGATGCCGATCGCCAGCGCCGCGATCGCCCCGATCTTGAGGAAGGTCGACAGGTAATCGCGCGGCGCTAGCAACAGCCAGACCGGCAGGACGGAGGCGACCGCGCCATATCCGATCAGGATGAAGCAGAGCTGGACGGGGGTAAAGGTGAACAGCGGCGCCAGCGTCGGCGACAGGGCGATCGACTGCCCGAAGATAATGGCGGCGATCAGGCCGATAAAGCCGATGATCGACACCTCCCCGATCCGGCCGGGCCGCACCCAGCGCGTATAGCCGCCCATCAGCATCGCCAGCGGGATCGTCGCCGCGACGGTGAACATCCCCCACGGACTCTCCGCCAGCGCCCGCACCACGATCAACGCCAGCACGGCGAGGATGATGACCATGATCATGAACGCGCCGAACAGGGCAACCGTGCCCGCGACCGCGCCCATCTCCATGCGGATCAGCTCGCCCAGCGAACGCCCGTCGCGCCGCATCGAGATGAACAGCACCAGAAAGTCCTGCACCGCGCCTGCCAGCACCACGCCCGCCAGGATCCACAGCGTGCCGGGCAGATAGCCCATCTGCGCGGCCAGCACCGGCCCCACCAGCGGTCCTGCCCCCGCAATCGCCGCGAAATGATGGCCGAACAGCACGGTGCGGTCGGTCGCGACGTAATCCAGCCCGTCCGCGCGGCGCACCGCCGGCGTCGGCCGCGACGGATCGATCCCGATCACCCGCGCGATGAACAGCGCATAGTAGCGATAGGCGATCAGATAGACCGACACCGCGGCCGCCACGATCCACAGCGCGCTAATCGGCTCGCCGCGCACGCTGGCGATCACGGCCAGGGCACCGGCGCCTCCCAGCGCCAGTGCGATCCAGGGGAGATGCTTTACCATGGCCCCATGTTCTAGACGGGCGCCGCCGCATTGCCAGAGCGGCCCGATGAAAATGTTTGCAGTCGCCGTTTTTTGAACATTCCGCTTGCCCCCATGGGGCCTGCCGGGCTGAAAGGCGCGCATGGCATCTTCGGCACCCCCCACCGCTGCACCGCTCGTCGTCGGCATCGGCGGCACGATCGGCAGCGTTTCCTCCACCGAGCGTGCGCTCCGCATCGCGGTGGAGGCGGCCGGGGCGGAAGGATTCCGCACCCGCGTCTTCGGCGGCGCCGATCTCGCCCGCCTCCCGCTCTACGACCCGCGCGCGCCCGAGCGTACCGCAGCGGAACAGGAGTTCGTCGCCACCGTCCGCCAGGCCTCCGCCGTCATCATCGCCAGCCCCGGCTATCACGGCAGCATTTCCGGCGTGGTGAAGAACGCGCTCGACCTGTTGGAGGAAACCGCGCGCGATCCGCGTCACTATCTGGCCGACATGCCCGTCGGCCTGATCGCCACCGCCTATGGCTGGCAGGCGACGGGCTCGACCATCGCGGCGCTGCGCTCGATCGTCCATGCCCTGCGCGGCTGGCCGACGCCCTTTGCCGCGGCGATCAACAGCCAGCTCACCAAGTTCGACGACGAGGGCAGCGCCAGCGAGCCCGCGGTAGTCGACCAACTACGCCTGGTCGGCCGTCAGGTCGCGCGCTTCGCCCCGCTCGCGGGAACGATCGAATCGAAGACATAGGGCAGTCGCCGTTCGCACGGGGGTGCACCCGTGCAGATGGCGCAGCCTTCAACCCTCCAGCCGCCCGATCACCGCGTCGGCAATCTCCGCCGCGATCGTCTCGGGCGGGCGCAGCGCGGCATGCGCCACCGTTTCCACCGTCATCCACTCGCCCAGCATCGCCGCATCCGCCATCGCGGCATAATTCGCCCGCACCCGCGCCTGAAGCCCCAGATCGGCTTCATACGCGTCATAGGTGTCGTCGGTGTAGCTGCGCCGCCGCTTCTGCGCGATCAGGGTGCGCGCCACCGCCAGCGGCGTATCCAGATAGACCGACAGATCAGGCACGGGCAGCGCGAACTGCCCGGTTTCCAGCCGCGCGATCCACGTCATCAGCGCCTCCGCCTCGCCATCCGGCACCTGCGCTGCCTGATACGCCATGTTGGACGCGATATAACGGTCGAACACCACCACGTCGTGGCGCGCCACCATGTCGACCAGATGCGCCCGCGACTCGAACCGGTCGAGCGCATAGAGGGTCGCGGCCGCCTGCGGGCTCACCGCGCGGGGCAATCGCTCCGCCAGATATTCGCCCAGCGCCCAGCCGCCCACCGTGTCGGTGTAGCGCGGAAAGGACAGCGCGCAGGCGGACAGCCCTTGTTCCGCCAGATGCGCCACCACCGCGGCGGTCGCGGTCGCCTTGCCGGCGCCGTCCGCCCCCTCGATCGCCAGCAGAAAGGCCATGCCGTCAGCCCCTCAGCCGTTCATGGTGGCGGATCACCTCGTCGATGATGAAACGCAGGAACTTCTCGGAAAATTCCGGGTCGAGCTGCGCATCGGCGGCCAGCTGGCGCAACCGCGCGATCTGCGCCTCCTCGCGCCCCGGATCGGCGGGCGGCAGGCCGTTTTCCGCTTTGTAGCGGCCGACCGCCTGCGTCACCTTGAACCGCTCGGCCAGCATGCACACCAAGGCGGCGTCGATATTGTCGATCGACTGGCGATAGCCCTTCAGCACGTCGTCCGGCACGAAATTCTCCTTGGCAACAGGCGGAGCCTCTTTGCGGGCGGGCCGGCGCAAGGGCAAGCGCTTCAGGCAAGAACACTTGCGTTCGCCCCCCGATGCCGTCACAGGCTGAACCCGTGTCCATGACCGCCACCGCCACCCGCCTCGCCCCGTCCGCGCCGTCGCTGGAGCCGATGGTCCAGCTCGTGTCGGCCGATCTTGATCGTGTGAACCAGGTGATCCTGGATCGCATGACCTCCGATATCCCGCTGATCCCGCAACTTGCCGGCCATCTGATCGCCGGGGGCGGAAAGCGCATGCGCCCGATGCTGACCCTCGCCAGCGCGCTGCTGCTGGACTATCAGGGGACGCATCACCACGTGCTCGCCGCCGCGGTCGAATTCATCCACACCGCCACGCTGCTGCACGACGACGTGGTCGATGGCTCGGACCTGCGCCGTGGCCGCCGCACCGCCAACATCATCTGGGGCAATCCGGCCAGCGTCCTGGTCGGCGATTTCCTGTTCAGCCGCTCGTTCCAGCTGATGGTCGAGGCGGGCAGCCTGAAGGTGCTCGACATCCTGTCGAATGCGTCCGCCGTCATCGCGGAGGGCGAGGTGAACCAGCTCACCGCCGCGCGGCAGGTGACGTTGACCGAGGATCGCTATCTGACGATCATCGACGCCAAGACCGCCGCACTCTTCGCCGCCGCCTGCCGCATCGCCGCGGTGGTCGCCGATCGGTCGGAGGCGGAGGAACAGGCGCTCGATGCCTATGGCCGCAATCTCGGCATCGCCTTCCAGCTCGTCGACGATGCGATCGACTATGTCTCGGACGCGGGCACGATGGGCAAGGATGCGGGCGACGATTTCCGCGAGGGCAAGATGACGCTGCCCGTCATCCTCGCCTATGCCCGCGGGTCGGACGAGGACAGCCGCTTCTGGAAGGACGCGGTGGAGGGGCGCCGCACCTCCGACGAGGATTTCGCCCATGCGATCGAGCTCGTCCGCCGTACCAAGGCCGTGGACGACACGCTCGCCCGCGCCCGCCATTATGGCAGCCTCGCGATCGAGGCGATCGCCCGCTTCCCCGCCAGCCCGGCCAAGGCGGCGATGATCGAAGCGGTCGAATTCGCGGTCGCGCGCGCCTATTGATCCTGTTGCGGGCGGGCAGGGTGCCGGCATGACGCTCCCGATCGACGCCGTTCTGCCCGACCTGCTCGCCGCGCTGGCGGGCGGGCGCAACGCCGTGCTCGTCGCGCCGCCGGGTGCCGGCAAGACGACCAGCGTCGCGCCCGCGCTGCTCGACCAGCCCTGGTGCGACGGCGAGATCCTGCTTCTTTCCCCCCGTCGCCTTGCCGCGCGCGCCGCGGCCGAGCGGATGGCGGCGATCGCGAACGAGCCCGTCGGCCGCCGCTTCGGCTACGCCACCCGCATGGACAGCGCGACCAGCGCCGCCACCCGCGTCACCGTGGTGACCGAGGGTATCTTTGTCGCCCGTATTCAGGCCGATCCCGAACTCGCCGGCGTCTCCGCCGTCCTGTTCGACGAGGTGCATGAGCGCAGTCTCGATGGCGATTTCGGCCTTGCCCTCGCGCTCGATGCGCAAGGCGGCTTCCGCGCCGACCTGCGCCTCGTCGCCATGTCCGCCACCCTCGACGGCAGCCGCTTCGCCACCCTGATGGGCCAGGCCCCCGTCATCCAGAGCGAAGGCCGCAGCTACCCGCTGGCGCTCCGCCATGTCGGCCGCGACCCGAACGCCCGCATCGAGGATGCGGTCGCCGCCACCATCCGCCGCGCCCTTGTCGAGGAGGAGGGCGGCATCCTCGCCTTTCTTCCCGGCGTCGGCGAGATCGAGCGCGTCGCCGAACGCCTCGCCACCCTGCCCGACGCCATCGCGCTCCACCTCCTGCACGGCACCCTCGACCCCGCCGCGCAACGCGCCGCCATCCGCCCCGATCCACAGGGCCGCCGCAAGCTCGTCCTCGCCTCCTCGATCGCGGAAACCAGCCTGACCCTCGACGGCATCCGCGTCGTGGTCGACTCCGGCCTTGCCCGCCGCCCGCGCTATGATCGCGCCGCCGGCATGACCCGCCTCGTCACCGAACGCGCCAGCCAGGCCGCCGTGGTGCAGCGTGCGGGCCGTGCCGCCCGGCAGGGGCCCGGGACCGCCTATCGGCTGTGGGAGGAAGCCGCGACCACCGGCCTGCCGCGCTTCGACCCGCCCGAGATATTGGAAGCGGACCTGTCGGCGCTGTTGCTCGCCACCGCCATCTGGGGCGTGGCGGACCCTCGCGACCTGAACTGGCTCGACGCTCCACCCGAACCTGCCGTGGTGGAGGCACGCGCCCGCCTCACCACCCTGGAGGCACTGGACGACACCGGTCGCCCCACCGCGCATGGCCGTGCCATCGCGCGTCTGCCGATGCCGCCGCGCCTTGCCCATATGCTGATCCGCGCCGCCGATCACGGCGCCACCACGCTCGCCGCCGACATCGCCGTCCTGCTCGGCGAACGCGGTCTCGGCGGCAACGATGTCGATCTGGACAATCGCCTGCGTCGGTGGCGCAGCGACCGGGGTCCCAAGGCCAACGCCGCCCGCGCGCTCGCCCGGCGATGGTCCACCCTCCCGTTACCGCGTGGAACAGGCGACCGGCTGGCCGAGCGACCCGATCTGGACGTCACACCGGGGCTTTGCCTTGCGCTTGCCTATCCCGATCGCATCGCGCGCCGCCGCGATCAGGGCGGCGAGCATTGGGCCTCTGTCGGTGGCCGTGGCTTCCGTCTCGATCCCGCGTCGCCGCTTGCCACCGCCGAATGGCTCGCCGTCGGCGAGACGCAGGGCGCGGCGTCGGGCGCGCGCATCCTCTCCGCCGCGGCGATCGATCCGTCGACCGTGGAGGCGCTGTTCGCCGATCGTATCGAGATCCGCCGCACGGCCGTCTTCGATCCCCTGACCGGCAGCGTCCAGCCGCAGCGCGAACGCCGCCTTGGTGCACTTCGCCTGTCGGGCGGTCCCGATTCGAACGCCGACCCCGCCACCATCGCCGCTGCGCTGCTGGAGGGGGTGCGTACCCACGGCCTCGATCGCCTGCCCTGGCCGGACGGCGCCCATGCCTACCGGGCACGGGCTGCCTATGCCGGCATCGCGCTGGATGACGCGGCGCTTGTCGATCGGCTGGACGAATGGCTTCCGCCGCTGCTGGAAAACCGCCGCCGGCTCGATGCCATTGCGCCGGCGGCGCTGACCGAGGCGATCCGCAACCTGCTCGACTGGGATGAACAGCGCCGGGTGGACGCCATGGCCCCGCCGCATTTCACCAGCCCGGCCGGGAGTACGCATGCGATCGATTATGCGGCGGAGGGTGGGCCGCGCGTCGAATTGCGGGCGCAGGCGTTGTTCGGGCTGGCCGAGCATCCGGTGATCGGCCGCGACCGCGTGCCCCTCGTCCTCAGCCTGACCTCGCCGGCCGGGCGACCGATCCAGACGACGCGCGATCTGCCCGGTTTCTGGGCGGGAAGCTGGGCGGCGGTCGCCAAGGAGATGCGCGGTCGGTATCCGCGCCATCCCTGGCCGGACGACCCTGCGGGTGCGGCGCCGACGCTGCGCACGAAAAAGGCGGATGCAAGAGCCGCCGGTTCGCGATAAGGAGACGCCATTATGGCCACTGCCCGTATCTTCAAGCGCCCCAAGAACGCCATGCAGTCCGGCAAAGCCCGGACCGATCACTGGCAGCTCGAATTCGCCCCCGCGGAGGCCAAGAAGGCCGATCCGCTGACCGGCTGGGCCGGCAGCGGCGACACGCGGGATCAGGTGCGTCTGTTCTTCCCGACGCTGGAGGCCGCGGTCGCCTATTGCGAGCGCGAGGGGATCGATCATCACGTCGTTCCCACCCCGACCGCGACCCTGAAGCTGCAGGCCTACGCCGACAATTTCCGCTGAGGCGGGTGGCCGGCGCTGGAAACGCGCGTTTTTGCGCGTTTCCAGCGACGCTGTCAGGCCAGCCCCGCGCCCAGCACGTAGAGCAGCTTTGAGTCGATCCCCAGTCCTTCGTCGCGCTTCTGCGCGATGAAGGCAGGCACCTCGGCCAGCGGCACGCGGTGGACGGTGATGTTCTCGCCCTCATGCCCGCCGCCGTCCGACACGCGTGTCAGCCCGCTCGCACGGACGAGGTTGAACCCTTCGGACGACATGCCGGGCGACGAATAGAAGAAGCCCAGGTCCTCGATCCGCTCCGGCCGGTAGCCGGTTTCCTCCTCCAGTTCGCGCGCGGCGGCGTCGGTCGTCGCTTCGCCGGCATCCTCGTCGCCGACCAGTCCGGCCGGCAGCTCCAGGCACGCGCGGCCGATCGGGATGCGGTGCTGCTCGACCAGGATCAGGTGGCCCTCATGCACCGCGACGATCACCGCCGCCCCGATGCCGCCGCGCCGCGCGACATATTCCCAGGTGCCTTCCTTGTGCGCGGCCAGGTATTTACCTTCCCAGACGACGCTCACAGTTCGATCAACCTGTCGGGCAATTCGTTCACGTCATTCTCCTTGGATGGGATGCGTTCGGCCAGGATCGTGCCGACCCGCTCGACCGCGGCGACGATCCCGTCCGCCGGGCGCCCGGCCCGCATCTCGGCCAGCAGAGGCGCCAGCGCCTCGCCCCAGCATTCGGGCGAGACATGGTCGTGGATCGCGGCGTCGGCGATGATCTCGGCACGGTGTTCCTCGGCGGATACGTAGAGCAGCACGCCGGTCCGCCCGGTCGTCCGCTTCTCCGCCCCCGCCCGAAACAGCGCCAATGCCTGCCGATGCACGCGCCGCGTCTTGGTGCGCCCCGGTGTCAGCGCCAGCCTCAAAGGCCGCCACGCCAGCAGCAGGCGTGCGCCCAGAAAGGTCAGCGTCGCCAGCACCAGCGCGATCAGCATCAGGGTGCGCGGGGAGGGGGCTTCGTCCCAGGGCTCGAAGGTCGCGTGCACCGCCTCGGCCATGCCCGGCACGCTGGCGAGCAGCGCCAGCATCAGCAGCATGGCGAGCACCGACCATTGCAATGCCGCATCGTGATAGGCGTCCGACCGGCGCGCCAGCACCGTCACGATCTCGCCCGCGGTGTTTGCCTCCGCACGGGCAACCGCCCCGGCGACGCGCGCATGATCCGTGTCGCTCAGCCGCATCACCAACTCCCC
>NZ_JALNUQ010000054.1:0-27986 GCF_026540875.1 Sphingomonas sp. GM_Shp_2 | reverse complement strand
AGCCGGGCTCAATTCGGGACAATCGGTGAAACTGTCCCGTTATCGGGCATGTTCGCACTTCTGCAAACGATTGTTGCGGTTTGCACGCAAACAGCTAGGATGCGGCCAAATCCGCGAAAGACGGGTTTTCCCGACAGAGGATCGTTCCGGATGCGCAAACCCAAGCCCCATCTGCCGCTCGCCCGCATATTGGAGATGAACCTGGGCTTTTTCGGCCTGCAATTCTCCTTCGGCCTGCAGCAGGGCAACATGGCCCCGATCTACAGCTATCTGGGCGCCGAGGAGGCGAGCCTGCCGCTGCTGCTGCTCGCCGGGCCGATCACCGGGCTGGTGGTGCAGCCGATCATCGGCGCGATGAGCGATCGGACGGACAGCCGGTTCGGGCGGCGCACCCCCTATTTCCTGTTCGGCGCGGTGCTGTGCGCGCTGGGGCTGTTCTTCATGCCGCTGAGCGCATCGCTGTTGATGGCGGCGTCGCTGTTGTGGATCCTGGACGCGGGCAACAACATCACGATGGAGCCGTACCGCGCCTATGTCGCGGACCGGCTGGACGCGCCGCAGCACGGACTGGGCTTCCTGACGCAAAGCGCGTTCACCGGCCTGGCCCAGATGCTCGCCTTCCTCACGCCTTCCATCCTCGTCTTCTTGGGCATGAACCAGGACTGGGTCGACGCGCACAACATCCCCTATACCGCGCGGGTGACGTTCATGGCGGGCGCGGTCCTGTCGCTGACCACCATCCTCTGGTCGATCCGGCGCGTGCCCGAACTGCCGCTGGAGCCCGAGGAAAAGGCCCGCATCGCCGCCCAGTCCAAGTCCCCCGGTGCGGTACTGGCCGAGATCGGCACCGCGATCCGCGACATGCCGGTGGCGATGCGCAAGCTGGCGCTGATGAGCCTGTTCCAATGGTATGCGATGGGCGGATACTGGGCGTACATCATCTATGCCATCGGCCGGTCGGTCTATGGCACCGCCCAGGCCAATTCGTCGGGCTTCCATTCCGCCGTGCTGGCCAATGGCGAGATGGCGGCTTTCTACAACGGCGTCGCCTTTATCGCTGCCTTTGCGATGGTGCCGCTTGCCCGGCGCATCGGCGCGGCCCCGCTTCATGCCGCCTGTCTGGTGCTTGCCGGGATCGGCATGCTGTGGCTGCCGCATATCGAGACCAAGGCGCTGCTGTTCGTGCCCGCGATCGGCGTCGGCCTCGGCTGGGCGAGCATCATGGGCAACCCGTACGTAATCCTGGCCGGGTCGATCCCACCCGAGCGCAACGGCGTCTATATGGGCATCTTCAACATGATGATCGTCATCCCGATGCTGCTGTTCGCGGCGACGATGCCCTTTGCCTATCAGCCGCTGCTGGGCGGCGACCCGCGTCATGTGCTGAGCCTGTGCGGCGTGCTGATGTTCGCCGCCGCCGCCGCGGTCTTCTCGGTGCGGGAGCGCAATGCCGCCGGCCTGCCCGTGGGCGCGACCGCGGCATGAGCGCCTTGGCCCTGCACGGCCCCACGACGAGCATGGTGCTGGAACGCCGCGGCGACGGCACGCCGCTATGGCGCTGGTGGGGCGGCCGGCTGGACGACGACACGCTGCCGGCGCTGGCCGATCTGCGGGCCCCCGCCTCCTTCTCGCTGGATGTCGATCAACCGCTGGCGCTGGTCCCCGCCTATGGCGCCGGCTGGTTCGGCCCGGCGGCGCTGCGCGCGCATCGCGGCGGCCGCCACTTCGCGCATCGCTTCACGACGCAGGACATCGATCGCGGCGCGGATGCGATCACCGTGCATCTGCGCGACGACGACGCCGGCCTGACGCTGGTACAGCGGATCGCGGTGGCGGGCGACATGCTCACCCTGTCCGCCACGCTGACCAACACCGGCGACACGCCGCTGAGCGTCGACTGGCTGGCGAGCGGCACCCTGCCCCTGCCGCACGACTGCACCGCGATCCGCCACTTCACCGGCCGCCACAATGCCGAGTTCGTCGAGGCGGTGGAGCCGATGCCCGCGCAAGGCTGGACGCGGGAGGGCCGTCGCGGGCTGACCGGCCATGCCGGCCCGCCAGGCCTGTTCGTCGAGGGGCCGGGGGCGACCCGCCATGCCGGCCGCGTCCATGCCGCACAACTGGCCTGGTCGGGCAATCACCGGCTGCTCGTCGAGCGGGACGACGAAGGTTACTGGGTCCTGCAGATGGGAATGGCGCTGGCCCCCGGCGAGGTATCTCTGGCGCCGGGCGAGAGCCTGGCGACGCCCGACCTGCTCGCCACCTGTTCCAACGCCGGCCTGAACGGCGCGGTACAGGCGTTCCATGCCGCGATCCGCGCCCGCGCGCCCTGGCCGACGGAGGGGATGCGCCCCCGCCCGGTGCACATCAACAGTTGGGAGGGTTTCTACTTCGACCATGACGAGGCCGCGCTGAAGGCACTTGCCACGCGCGCCGCCGATCTGGGCGTCGAACGCTTCGTGCTGGACGATGGCTGGTTCCGCGGCCGTGACGACGACACCGCGGCCCTTGGCGACTGGGAGCCGGACGCACGCAAATATCCGGACGGACTGGCGCCGCTGGCAACCCATGTCATGGATCTGGGCATGGAGTTCGGCCTTTGGGTCGAACCGGAAATGATCAATCCCGACAGTAACCTGTATCGCGCGCATCCCGATTGGGTGCTGGCGGTGGACGGCGTGCCGCGCATCACCGCGCGCAACCAGCTTGTCCTCGACCTCGGCAGGGCTGCGGTGCGCGACCATCTGTTCGCGCGGCTGGACGCGCTGCTGACCGGGTTGCCGATCGCTTATCTGAAATGGGACCATAACCGCGATCTGGCGCCCGCCGCCGGCGCGGATGGCCACGCAGCCTATGTGGCGCAGGTGCGCGGCGTCTACGCTCTGCTCGACCGGCTGGGTGGCGCGCACCCGGCGGTGGAGATCGAGTCCTGCGCCGGCGGCGGCGGCCGGATCGATGCCGGCATCGCCGCGCGCACGCACCGCTTCTGGACCAGCGACTGCATCGACGCGGTGTCGCGCGTGTCGATGCAGCGCGGCTTCCTGATGTTCATGCCGCCGGAGATGATGGGCGCGCATGTCGGCGCCGCACCCGCCCATTCCACCGGCCGTGCACAAGGCATGGCGTTTCGCGCCGCGGTCGCGCTGCCCGGCCATTTCGGCGTCGAGCTGGACCCGGCCGACATGGCCGCGGACGAGGCGGGCCTGCTCGCCGCCGGCATCGCCCGCTACAAGGCTTTGCGCGAACGGCTGCACAGCGGGCGCGTGTGGCTGGGCGAAGGGCCGGACGGACTGGTCTGGCAGGCGCATGGGGAGCCGGACGACCTGATCCTGCACGTCACCCGCGTCGCGCCCACCACGCTGCGCCGCCCGCCGCCGATCGTGCTGCCGATGCTGGCCGGCGCGGGGGACGTACGCGTCGCGCTGCTGGAGATCGCCACCGTGCCCGGCCACCCCGCGCCCGATGCGCCGCTGTTCGCCGCGATGCGAGGCGGCGGCGTCGTGATCGGCGGCGATGCGCTGGCGACCGCGGGCCTGCCCATGCCGGCGATGAAGGCGGAAAGCGTCGCGCTGTTCCGCCTCACCCGCTCTTCCTGACCGTCACTCCTTCCATGCCAGGACCATTGTCGATGCCGTTACTCGATCCCCTTCCCTCGCACTGGTCCGCCGACGCGGTGGCCGGCATCCCGGAGCAGTTGCCGCACGCGTCGCTGCCCGTGTTCGGCGCGGCCGACGTGGTGCCGATCGCGCCGGGGCTGGACCTGTGGGACATGTGGCAGATCCAGCGCGCGGATGGTTCGACGGTGATCGTCGACGGCCGCAGCTTCTGGTTCTTTCTGGCGACCGAGCGGTTTCCCGATCCCGATATGCGCCATGACGCAGCGCGCATCCGCCTGACCAGTCACGGCGCCGATGGCTGGCGCGATCATGGCTGGACGTTCGATCCCGGCGTCACGCCCGGCAGCCGCGAATGGTCCGGCTGTGCGGTGCTGGGCGACGACGCAGAGACGCTTACCCTGTACTTCACCGCCTCCGGCCGGCCCGGCGGCCCCCGTACCTTTGAGCAGCGCCTGTTCGAGACGCAAGGGCGCTTCCTGGTCGATGCGGGGACCCCGCGCACCGGCGACTGGACCAAGCCGGTCGAATCGGTCGCCGCCGATGGCGCCACCTATCTGGTCGCCGATCAGCGCGAGGCGGTGGACGACCGGATCAAGGGTTTCCGCGACCCCGGCTATTTCCGCGATCCCGTCGACGGCGCCGAATATCTGCTGTTCGTCGGATCGGCCGGCTGGGTGGACGATGTGCATGACGGCGTGATCGGCGCGGCGCGGCGCGAGGGCGACCGCTGGATGCTGATCGCGCCGCCGGTCGAGTCGATCGGCACCAACAGCGAGCTGGAACGCCCGCATGTCATCCACCGGGACGGGCGCTATTATCTGTTCTGGTCGACGCAAGGGAAGCGCTTCGCCCCCGGCCTGCCCGGCGTCACTGGGCTGTACGCGATGGTCGCGGAATCGATGGCGGGTCCGTGGCGGCCGGTGAACGGCACCGGGCTGGTCGCGGCGAACCCGGCGGCGGAGCCCTATCAGGCCTATTGCTGGTGGGTGACGGGCGAGCTGGACGTGATCAGCTTCGTCGACGCCTGGGGGTTGGCAGGGCGCGATCCCGCCGATCCGGCCTTACGCCGCGCGCAGTTCGGCGGCACGGCGGCGCCCTTCTTCCGCCTGTCGATTGAAGGCGACCGGGTGACGATCAAGTGATTTGCTCATCCTCTCCCCTCCGGGGAGCATCAGGGAAATAGCACCCCGTGCTATTTAGTTCATGCTGGGGGCATGAACGACCTGATGCTGGAAGGGGCCCGCTGCCATCAGGCAGTGGGAAGGGTGAGGGGTAGCCACACTGCTGGTCTGCCCCTCACCCTCCCACCGCTTCGCGGCGGGCCCCTCCCTCTCCCCGAAGGGGGAGGGCATCAACCAAACAAAAACGGGGCCGGCTCCTCACCGACCCCGCCCTTGTCACCCCTACCTATCGATCAGAAATTATACCGGATCGACGCCGTCACCGTGCGACCATAGACCGCGGTCGCCTGGAACAGCGTGCTGGTCGCCGATGCCGGGACCAGCGGCACCACCGTACCGCCGCCGCGGAAGCCCAGGGTGTTCAGCAGGTTGTTGGCATTCAGCCCCACCTCGATCTGATCGGTCGGACGCACCTTCAGATAGCCGTTGAGGAAGGTCGACCCCTTCACGCTCAGCGTGTTGAAGTCGTCCAGCGGCACGCTCGTCTGGCCGCTGACGCTGACGCCGCCGGCAAAGAAACCCGCATCATAGGATGGCGAGATCAGGTAGATGAACTTGGGCTGGCCACCCGGACGATTGCCGCGCAGGGCCGGCGTCGCGCTGTCGGTGATCTTCGATTCGATATAGGTCGCGTCGGCCGCCAGGCGGAAATTGCCCAGGTTGAACCGGCCGGTGAACTCGATACCCATCGAACGATAGCTGTTCGAGATGTTGGGATTGTTGTTCGGCGGCAGGTTGGTCAGCCGGGTGAAGTCGAAGTTATTCTCGGTCAGCGTCGAGCGGAAGCCGGTAACTTCGACCGAATAGCTGCCGCTCATCACCTCGCCGCGCTGCTTCCAGCCGATTTCCTGCTGGTTGAGGAAGTTGACCGAGGTGTTGCGGCCTTGCGTGTTGAGCGAGCCGTCCGCGTTGAAGTTGCCGCTCAGCACGCGCCGGTCGGCATTGAAGCGGCCACCGCGGCTGACCCGCGCGAACAGGCTGGTATGCGTGTTGAGCGCATAGAGCGCGCCGAACGACCAGCTGACATAGCTGTCGCGGTAATCGATCCGCTCGGCGGCCGGGTTCAGCACCAGCGACGGGATCGCCGCGCCGTTCACCACCGTCACCGGGCCCTGCACGCCGTTCTGCGCGCTGCCCTCGCCCTTCACCGTGTCGAACCGGACGCTGCCGTCCAGGTCGAGGCCGCCATTCTCGTAGGACAGCGACACGAAGGGCGCATCGTTGGTGTAGGTCAGGTCGACGCGCCGCGCGCAGCAGGTGCCCCAATTGTCGTTGAAGCCCGCCTGCCCCGCCGCGGTCAGCCGCGCGCCGGTGGTGGAGAACAGGTCGAGCGGCGCGGCATTCTCGCCGACCAGCTCGCTATACTGGCGGTTGACGTGCCAGTCCTGCCGGATCGTCTGGCTCATGTGGAACCAGCCGGCGGTGGCGCGCAGCGACCCGCCCAGCACGTCATATTTGCCCGACACCGTCAGGTTGTTGGCGAAATTCCCCATGTCCTTCATCAAGGTGTTGATGTTGGGGTTGTTGTTGACGAACTGGCCGGTGAAAAGCTGGCCTGCGTTCGGGCCGGCGGCATAGCGGATCGCCCCCACCCGCTGGCCGTTCACCGTCGATCCCAGCAGGCTCGAGGTCGCCAGCGCATTGGCGAACTGCGTGGTGAAGTTGCCGCTCATGTCCTGGTAGCGGATGGTGTCGTCCACCGTCACGCCATTGTCGAACTCGTAATGCAACTGCCCGCCGATCGAGGTGACGCGCGGGTGGATACCCTCCACCTCGGCGGAGCGAAGCTGCCCGTCATAGTCGCGGAACTGGAAGGCGCGATTGTAGATCGAATAGGTGGAGCCGTCGCGCGGATCGAGGCCGGGCAGTGCCGAGAAGTCGGTGATCTTGTTGCCCTGGACCCGCGCCAGTGCCGGCGTCGCCGCACTCGTCGGCGCCTGTTCGTCCAACCGCTTGAACAGCAGGCGGACATAGCCGCGATTGTCGGGCAGGTCCTTGGTGACGTTGGCCTTGATCTGATAACCGCGCAGGATGTTGAAATCCTCGTTGGTCAGGCCGCCGCCGTTGCGCGCAAAGCCGCCGACATGGAAGCGCAAGCTGTCGCTGATCGGCGCGCCATAATCGAAATCGACCCGGTTCTCGCGGAAATCCAGCCCCTTGGAGAAAGCGGCCGAACCGCCTGCGCGGTCGCCGGTCTTGCTCAGATAGTTGATCACCGCACCCGGCGCCTGGCTGGCGAAGGTGGAGGACGAACCGCCGCGCACCGCTTCCACCCGCTCGACATTCTGGTCGAAGCGAACCCAGTAGTCGTTGTTGCCGAAGTTGATGTCGCCGAACAGCGTGACGGGCAGGCCGTCTTCCTGCAATGCCACATATTCCGAACCGCCCGTCGACACCGGAATGCCGCGCACGCCGATATTGGCGTTACCGCCGGGGCCGGCGGTGTCGGACGGCTGGAGGCCGGGGATGTTGCGCAGCACCTCCGCCTCGGAGCGCGGCGTGAAGTTGCGGATCGCATCCTGGCTGACCTGCGACACCGAGATCGAGCTGCGGAAGCGCGAACGCTCGCCGCTGGTCGCCGTCACGACGATGTCGTCGCTCTGCTCGGCGGCGGCTTGCGGCGCCGCATCGGTATCGGTGGCCGGTGCCTCGGTCGCGGCGGGAGCGGTCTGCGCCGTGGCGGGCATGGTCCACGCCAGGGACAGCACGATCCCCGACGCACAGCAACGAAGCGCAACCTTGCTCATTCAGCTCTTCCTCTCATGGCCCTGCTCTCTCATCGGCAGGCGAAACAGGATTTCGGGATACCGATCCCACAATCGTTTGCAAAGCGGTTTATGCAATGGATTGCAGGATTGGCGATGCTGTTGCGAAAATGCCGCAGCGGCAGCATCTTGTCGGAAAAATCAGCCGGCGATGCGGCGGGCGATGAAGGCGGCGTGCTCGGGCATGGTCTCCGCCCCCCGCGCGATCGCCTCGGCCAGCCGCTCGACGAAACGCACGCTCTCAGCCGGCTCGCCGGCATAGGCGATCAGCGGATCGAGCGCTGCCGGCCAGTTGCCCTGCCCGATATGCACCGCCAGCCAGCTTGCCGGGCCGAACAGGTCCATCTCACGCGCGACGAGGCGCCCATGCGCGCGGAAGTGATCGATCTTCAGCTTGAGCGTATCGGGGATGTCCATCGCCGCACATGCGCGCCAGAAGTCGGTGTCGCCGCGCTCGGTCAGCACATAATGCAGGATCAGGAAGTCGCGGATCCGCTCGCTCTCGGTCACCGCGACGCGGTTATATTCGGCGATGCCCGCGGGTTCGAACGCACGCGTTGGGAAATAGGCGAGCAGCTTGGCGATACCCGCCTGGATCAGGTGGATGCTGGTCGATTCCAGCGGCTCCATGAACCCGCTCGCCAGCCCGATCGCCACCACGTTGCGCTGCCAGAACGCCGTTCGCCGCCCGGTGGTGAAACGCAGGAAGCGTGGATCGCCCAGCGCCTCACCATCCAGATTACCGAGCACCGTCGCCGCCGCCTCGTCGTCCGACAGATGCCGGCTGCAATAGACATAGCCATTGCCGGTGCGATGTTGCAGGGGGATGCGCCACTGCCACCCCGCCGCCCGCGCGGTGGAGCGGGTATAGGGCGTCAGCGGCCCGGCATTGGCGCTGGGCACCGCCACCGCCCGGTCGCAGGGCAGCCAGTGCGTCCAGTCCTCATAGCCGACCCCCAGCGCGCCCGCGATCAGCAGGCCGCGAAAGCCGCTGCAATCCACGAACAGGTCGGCGGCCAGCCGACGCCCATCGGCCAGCGTGACATGCGCCACATGACCGCTCTCGCCATCCAGCGCGACATCGCCCACCGCCCCCTCGACCCGCACCACGCCGCGTGCCTCGGCAAAGCGGCGCAGGAACGCGGCATACAGCCCGGCATCGAAGTGATAGGCATAGTCGAAGGTCGATCCCACGCTGCGCGGATCGGCCAGCGGCGGCGCAAAGCGGTTCCGGGCCGCCGCGCCCCACGCCATCGACAGCGCATCCAGCGGGATGGTCGATCCCGCGGCCCGCGCGCGCAGCCAGTGCTGGTGAATGGCCAGCAGGTCGAACGGCTTTCCGAAGGTGCCGAACGGGTGGAAATAGCGATGCCCCTCCTGCCCCCAGCCGACGAATTCGATGCCGAGCTTGTAGCTGCCCTTCGTCGCCTTCAGGAATTCGCCCTCGTCGATGCCCAGCGTGTCGTTGAACAGCCGGATCGGCGGGATCGTCGCCTCGCCTACCCCTACCGTGCCGATCGCATCCGATTCGACCAGCGTGATCGTGCAGCCGCGCGGCAACGCGTGCGCCAGCGCCGCCGCGGTCATCCAGCCCGCAGTGCCGCCGCCGACGATCAGGATGCTGCGTATCGCCCCGTCGCCTGCCTGCCCGCCTGCCTGCCCGTCTGCCTGCATGTCCCCGTTCTCTCCCGTCATATCGCCACCTATGCCGATGGCGCCGCGCGCAAGTCCAACGCAAACGATCGCATGCTGTAAGTGAATGTCCCGCTTGGCCGGGGTATAGCTTTTCTTGTTATCCCTACTAAGATGATGGGATATGCTGGCCGGCAAGGAAGGAGGACTTCGATGACGCAGACCACCGCCATCCCCGCCCGCTCGACGCTGTCCGACGCGGTGGATGCGCTGTCCTCCGCCCGCCGCGACTGGCGGGGCCGCCATCCCGCCAGCACCGCGCGCTTTCCCGCCCGCGGCGCAGTCGAGCGGGTGGTGGAGCTGCTCGCCGCTGCGCTCTACCCTCGCCGGCTCGGCGGTTTTCGCGGCGCCGTCACCGAGGAAGATCATTTCGTCGCCGCCAAGCTGATCGCCGCGCTTGGCGAGCTGGAGCGCGAGATCGAGAACGAGCTGGCCTATTGGCAGCATGAGTCGCAGGCCCGCTTCGATGCCGATCAGGCCGCGACGATCACCCGCCTGTTCGCCGCCGGTCTGGGCGAGGTCCGCCGCCTGGTCGACAGCGATGTCGAGGCCGCGTTCCTGGGCGATCCCGCCGCGCGCAGCGTGGACGAGATCCTGCTCTGCTATCCCGGTGCCATCGCCAGCCTGCACCACCGCATCGCGCATCCGCTGTACGAACTCGGCGCGCCGATCGTCGCGCGGCTGATCTCCGAACTCGCCAACGAGCGCACGGGCATCGACATCCATCCCGGCGCCACCATCGGCGAGCATTTCTTTATCGACCACGGCACCGGCGTCGTCATCGGCGAAACCGCGATCGTCGGGCGGGGCGTCCGCCTCTACCAGCATGTGACGCTCGGCGCGCGCAGCCCGCTGGGTGCCGCGCGCGCCACGCCACGCGACCGGCTGGCCCGCCATCCGATCGTGGAGGACGATGTCGTCGTCTATGCCGGCGCCACCATTCTCGGCCGCGTCACCATCGGCCGTGCGGCCACCATCGGCGGCAATGTCTGGCTGCTGTCCGACGTGCCCGCCGACGCCATCGTCACCCAGCCCGAGGCGCAGCGCCTCGACCGCGGCGCGCGCGACCGGATTCGCGAAACCCTGGCCGAGGCGGTCGACTGATGGAGCGTGCCCGCCCCGTCATCGGCGTCCTGTGCTGCAACGAGGTCGCCGGCCGACCCGTCCAGGCGGTCGCCAGCCGCTTCGTCACCCCCCTCGCCACGCTGGCGCACGCCACCGTCCTCCTCGTCCCCGCCATGAGCGACGCCACCGACGCGCGCCAGCTCGCCGCCCTGTTCGACGGACTGCTCCTCACCGGCTCGCGCAGCCACGTCTCCCCGGCCCGCTACGGCGGCACCCCGCTCGCCCCCGGCCACGCCACCGACCCCCAGCGCGACGCCGTCGCCCTTGCGCTTGCCGGCCGCATGATCGAGATCGGCAAACCCGTTTTCGGCATCTGCCGCGGCCTGCAGGAGATCAACGTGCTGTTCGGCGGCACGCTGACCGGCGGGGATTGCGCCGACCGGCATTTCCGCGGCCCCTGGGACGGCGACTATGCCGCCATGTTCGGCCACCGGCACGAGGTGCAATTGGCGGACGGCGGGCGGCTGGCGCGTGCCACCGGCACCTGCCGCCTGTCGGTCAATTCGGTTCACCAGCAGGGGATCGACCGGCTGGGCTGCGGCCTGAGCGTCGAGGCCCGTGCGGTCGATGACGGGCTGGTCGAGGCGGTGTCCGCCCGCCCCTGCGGGGCTGAGGTGCTGGGCGTGCAGTGGCATCCCGAATGGGAGGCCGACCGCTGCGCCAACAGCCGCGCCTTTTTCGCGCTGATCGGGGATGCGCTGCGCGGCGGCGCCCCTGAGCCCACACCCGTTTCAACAAGGAGGACCTGATGAAGAAAGCTTTCACCCTGGCGACGCTGGCCGTCGCGACGATCGGTCTGGCGGCCTGCGGCGGCTCGGGGTCGACGCAGAACACCGCCGACACCGTCGCGCTGAACGCGGACGAAGGGACCGTGGACGAGAACCTGACCGCGATCGACAATTTCGACGCCGGAAACCTGTCGGCTGGCGAGGACAATCTGTCCGCCACGGCGGGCGGCAATACGGCGCTCGCCAACGGCCTCTGATTTCCCTTTCGCCGCCCCTTCTCTCCGGCGGCACCCCTATCGCCTGGAATGCTCCCTAGGCGTGACCTCCGCCCGGCGCGCAAGCGTGCCGGGCATTTTTTCGCGTGCCCCGCCCCTCCGGGGAGAGGGCGTTGGCCTGCACGCCTTGCTTCGGTTACACCCCCGCCCATGCGGCCACGTTTCCCTGCCTTCCTCCAGCCTGTTTCGGTTTCGGTCACCCTGCTCCACCGGCTGGCGCTCGCCCTGTTCCTGCTGCTCGCCCCATGCCTGCTGCTAACGACGCCGGCCGCGGCGCAGTCGCCGATCGCCACCCTGTCCGGCCAGTTGTCGCAGGCGGAGGCCGATCTCCATGCCGTCGACCGGGCGCTCGACACACGCCTCGACGACGACGACCGCGATACGCAGCGCACCAAGGCCCTCGCCGCCCAGGCAGCGGCCACGGCGGCGGCCACGGCGCTGGAGGACCAGTTGAAGCTGGTCGATGCACGCCTCGGCGGGCTGGGAGCCGCCACCGCCAACGAGGCCCCCGACATCCGGCGCGAACGCGCGAACCTGAACCGGCAGCGCGCTGCCATCGACGCCACGATCAAGCGCGGCCGCCTTGCCGGCGTCGAGGCACAGCAACTGGTCGACGAAATCGACCGCAGCAAGGCCGAACAGTTCAACGAAACCATCTCGGCCCGCGTCGCCTCCCCGCTGTCGCCCGGTTTCTGGCACGCCGTGTTCACCGCCATTCCCCGCGACATGCGCCGCGTCGAACTGTTCCTGACCCAGGGGACCACCCAGATCCGGGCGCAGTGGCGCGGCGGTTTCCCCTGGCAGGCGCTGCTCGGCACGGTGCTGGGATTGGCGCTGGCCATGCCGATCCGGCTCGCCGTGCAGCGGCTGGGCCAGCGTCACCTGATCGACGGGGCGCCGGGTCACCGCGTCCGCCGCTCCGCCAATGCGCTGTGGCGGGTGCTGATCGGCACGCTCGCCCCGCTGCTCGGCGCCACATTCTTCGTGCAAGGGCTGCGCTGGTCCGGGCTGCTGCCCGATCGCTGGGGCGATCTGCTCGATGCGCTGGTGCTGGCGGTCGGCTTCGGCAGCTTCACCGCCTCGGTCAGCGGCGCGGTGCTGATGCGGACCCAGCCGTCATGGCGGATCGCACCCCTGGACGACGAGACCGCGACCCGGCTGCGCCCGCTCTCCTGGGTGCTGGCCGTTCTTGCCTTTCTCAGCATCCTGGCGACCGCGACGATCCGCATCGTCGGCGTCAGCGCCGCGCTGAACGTCGCGACCCAGGCGGGCGAGGCCTTGCTCCACCTGCTGCTGATCGCCGCCTTCCTGTTCGCCATCGGCCGCCTGCGTGCCGACCGCGCCGCGCGCGACGATGCCGTCAGCCAGTCGACCAGCGCCGGGCTCGGTGCCGCCACCCTGCTCGCCTGGATCCTGGTCGGGGTCGCGCTGATCGCGCTCCTCCTCGGCTATATCGGGTTCAGCCTGATCGTCGCGCAGTTCATCGCCTGGGCGACCGTGCTGGGATCGGCCGTCTATCTGCTCCTCGTCGCGGTGGACGACATCGCGACCAGCGTGTTCACCCGCGACAGCCGGGTCGGCATCATGCTCACCCGCGCCCTCGGCGTGCGCGGCAGCGCGGTGGACCAGTTCGGGCTGCTGCTGTCGGGCAGCCTGCGTATCGCCCTGGTGATCGTCGCGCTGGTCATGCTCGTCTCGCCCTTCGGGGCGGGCGGCGGGGTGGACACGCTGTTCGGCCGGCTGGGAGCGCTGGCGAAGGGCATCCAGTTCGGCGGCATCGCGATTTCGCCGGGTACGATCCTGCGCGGGATCGTGGCGCTGTTCCTGGGGCTGGCGCTGGTCCGCCTGTTCATGCGCTGGCTGGAAACGCGCTACCTGCCCGCGACCGACCTGGACGGGTCGGGGCGCAACTCGGTCAGCCTGGTCGCGCGCTATGTCGGGGTGGCGCTGGCGGTGGTCTGGTCGCTGGCGTCGCTCGGCATCGGCATGGAGCGGATCGCGCTGCTGCTGTCCGCGCTGTCCGTCGGCATCGGCTTCGGCCTTCAGGCGATCACGTCCAACTTCGTGTCCGGCCTGATCCTGCTGGCGGAGCGCCCGATCAAGATCGGCGACCTGATCCGCGTCGGGCTGGACGAGGGCGATGTGAAGCGGATCAGCGTGCGATCGACCGAGATCGAACTGGCCGACCATTCCACCCTGATCGTCCCCAATTCCGAGCTCATCACCAAATCGGTGCTCAACAAGACGCTGGCGAGCCCGCTGGGCCGCATCCAGATCCAGTTCTCCGTCCCCCTGGGATCGGATGCGGAGGCGGTGCGTGGCATCGTGCTCGACGCCTTTACCGCCGAGGAGGCGGTGCTGGCGGATCCCGCGCCCGCCGTGTTCATCGATGCGATCACCGACGGGCGCATCCTGTTCAACGCCTTTGCGCATGTCGCGACACCGCGCGCGGCTTACGGCGCGCGCAGCAACGTGTTCATGATGCTGCTCGCCCGCTTCCGCGAACAGGGGATCGATATCGGCACCATTCCGCAACGGCTGGAACTCATCCGTCCCGATCAGCCGCCTGCTTGATCTGGATCACGCCCCGCCCATCGGCTATCGCGCCGCCGTGTCGCCGCCCGATCCCCCGTCCCCCCCTGCCGGACTGGAGGCCGTGTTCCTCGCGAACCGGCCGCAACTGCTGCGCTTTCTGGCCGCGCGCGGTGCGGGCGACGCGGCGGAGGATGTGTTGCAGGACCTGTGGATGAAGGTCGCCGCCGCCCCGCCCACCCGGCCGATCGCCGCGCCGCTCGCCTATCTCTACCGCGCCGCGGACACGCTGATGATCGACCGCTACCGGGCCGAGCGCGCCCAGCGCCGGCGCGAGGATGCCTGGGGCGATGCCACCGGCCCCGCCACCCCCGGCCAGTCGGACGATCCGGCGGGCGAGCGCGTCCTGATCGCCCGCGAGCGTGCCGCCGAGGCGCAAGGCGTTCTCCAGTCGCTGGGCGACCGCGTCGCCCGCGTGTTCCGCCGCCACCGCCTGGACGGCGTCGCCCAGCGCGACGTGGCGCAGGAAAACGGCGTCAGCCTCAGCACCGTGGAAAGCGACCTGCGCAAGGCGTCCCGCGCGCTCATCGACCTGAAGGAGCGATGGGATGAGGTTTGACGCCCATGTCTCCGTCCTTCACCGCAGGAGGCCATGATGGCAGGTGACGGCGATGACGAGACGGCACGCGATTGGGCGATACGCAGCGCCGATCCCGCGTTCGATGACTGGGACGCGCTGACCGACTGGCTGGCAGCCGATCCTGTGCGCGCCGATCGCTATCACCATGCCGCCGCGAACCTGGCGGACATGACCGATCTGCTGCGTCATGCCCCGGCGGCTGTCCCCGCGCCCACACCCGCCTTTGCACCAACGCGCCGCCACCGCTGGTGGCCTGCCGGTGTCGCCACCGCGGCCGCCGCTGCCGCTGCGGTGTTCTTCCTCGTCGGCGACCCCGATCCGGCGGCGCAGCCCTATGCCGTGGAGACGGCGGCCGGTGCCACCCGCACCGTGGCACTGGCGGACGGCAGCTGCATCGCGCTGGCCGGCGGCACCCGCCTGATCCTCGACCGTGCCGATACCCGCCTCGCCGCGCTGGAGCGCGGGCAGGCGCTGTTCACCATCCGGCATGATGCGCAGCATCCGTTTCGCGTCCGCGTCGGTGGGGAGGAACTGGTCGATACCGGCACCGTCTTCGATGTGGCGCGCGCCGCCACCGGCCTGCGCGTCGCGGTGGCGGAGGGCGGAGTGATGGTCGATCCCGCCGGCGAGCGGCTCGCGCTCGGCCCCGGCGACCGGCTGGAGGTGACGGGCGCGCGCCGCGTGGTGTCGCACGTCGCGGTCGCCTCGGTCGGGGCGTGGGAACGCGGACAGCTCAGCTATCTGGCGACCCCCCTCGGCACCGTCGCGGCAGAGGTCGGCCAGGCGCTCGGCCTGCGCATCACCGTCGCCCCCGCGGTCGCCACCCGCCCCTTTACCGGCACCGTCGCGCTGGACGGCATCCGCCGCGATCCCGCCAGCCTGGGGGCGCTCGTCGATGTGGCGATGGTCCGCCGCGGCGACGGGTGGGAGCTTGGTCCGGGGTCCTGATGCGGCACCTCCTGCTGACGGCCGGATTGATCGGGGCGGTGCCGGCAATGGCCGGCGAGCCCCGGATCGCGCTGCCCGCCGGCCCACTGGGTCAGGCGGTCGCCGTTCTGGGTCGACAGCACGGCGTCAGCATCGCGGTCGACCCCGCCTTGTGGCACCGCCCCGTCCCCGCCGTTATCGGCCGTCTGTCCACCCGCGCCGCGCTGGATCGGCTGGCGCAGGCGAGCGGCGCGCAGGTTCAGCGGGCGGGTGCGACGATCTGGCGCCTGTCCCCCCGCCCCCGACCGGCACCCCCGCCGCCGCGCCCCTTTGTGCCCCTGCCCACCGAAGAGCCCCCCGGTGAGATCGTGGTCGTCGCCAGCAAGCGCGCGGTGCCGGCGCGCTGGTTTCCCGGCACCGCGCTGCGCATCGATGGCGGCGATCTGGCGTTCGGCGGCGGCGCGGGCGGCACCGAGCGCATCGTCTCGCGCACCGCCAGCGTCGGCTCCACCCATCTCGGACAGGGCCGCAACAAGCTGTTCATCCGCGGCATCGCCGATTCCAGCTTCACCGGCCCCGCCCAGGCGATCGTCGGCCAATATTGGGGCGACCTGCGCCTGGGCTATAACGGCGCCGACCCCAGCCTGCAGCTTTACGACGTCCGTGCGGTGGAGGTGCTGGAGGGACCACAGGGCACGCTTTACGGATCGGGCGCGCTTGGCGGCATCATCCGCATGGTCCCCGCCGCCCCCGACGCCACCCGCCCCGGCGCCAGCCTGACCGCCGGGCTGTCCTCGACCAGCGACGGCGAGCCCGGCGGCGACATCGCCGCGATGCTCAACCTGCCCGTCACCGATAGCGTCGCCACCCGTATCGTCGGCTACGCCAGACGCGAGGGCGGCTATATCGACAAACCCCTGCTCGGCCGCGACAACGCCAACCGCGTCGCCATGGCCGGCGGACGCGCGGCGATCGGCTGGCAGGTCGCGCCGGACTGGTATGTCGAGGCATCGGGCGCCGGCCAGTCGATCGATGGCCGCGACAGCCAATATGCGGACGAGGCCGCACCGCCGCTGGTCAACAACCGGGCCCTGCGTGAAGGCTATCGCACTGGCTTCGGCCTGGGCCAGCTGGCGATCACCGGGCGGATCGGCGGCGTCTCGCTGCGCTCCGCCACCGGCATCGTCCGCCAGTCGCTGACCGAGCGCTTCGATGCCACCCTGCCCGGCGGCGACCCGCAATTGCTGGTCCAGCGCCAGACGACGCGGATGCTGACCTCGGAAACACGCCTCTGGCAGGCGGGCCGCGATGGCAGCGGCTGGGTCGCGGGGTTGAGCCTGATCGACCATCGCCGCGACCTCGACCGCCGCTTCGTCCCCCCGATCGGCCTCACCCCCACCATCCGCAGCGGCGAGTCGGTCACGGAGGCGACGCTGTACGGCGAGGGCGCGGTGGCGCTGACCCCTCGCCTGCTCGCCACCGCCGGCGGGCGATTGACGCAGGTCGAGTTGCGCGGCCGTGCCGACGAAGCGGCACCACTCGCCCTGCGTGCCGCCCCGGAACTGACCGATACCCGCACCATGCGCGTCGCCCTGCCCTCGGCGGCACTCACCTGGCGCCTGCCCGCAGCGACGCTCTATGCGCGCTATCAGCAGGGGTTCCGCCCCGGCGGCCTGGCGATCGAGGGCGAGACGGTGCGCCATTTCCTCAGCGACCGGCTTTATGCGCTGGAGGCGGGCGCCCGGCTGGGCGACGAGGCGGGCCGCTGGTCCGCGCAATTCGCCCTGTCGCGCAGTCGCTGGCACGGCATCCAGGCCAATTACCTCGACCCCTGGGGCCTGCCCTCCACCGCCAATCTCGGCGACGGCACCATCTGGTCGGCGACGCTCGGGCTGCGCTGGCGCCCGGCACCGGGCTGGCAGATCAACGCCGCTGGCGCGGTCAACAGCAGCCGGGTCACCGCCTTCGGCACGGGCGCGGCGCTGTTCGCCAGCGCGCGTTCCCCCTGGGTCGCCGAGGCGCTGTCGCAGGCCGCGGTATCCACGCTGCGGCTGGGCGGCGACATCCCCAATGTCGCGGACGGCACCGCACGCCTCGGCGTCGGCTACCGCGCCGCGCTGAACGACCATTGGGACATCGCGGTCGATGGCTGGGCGCGCTATGTCGGCCGCTCGCGTCTCGGCATCGGCCCCTATCTGGGCGAGTGGCAGGGCGATTATGTCGACAGCGCCGCCACCGTGCGCATGAACCGAGGGCCCTTCGGCATCTCGCTTGCGATCGACAACCTGACCGACACGCGCGGCAACCGCTTCGCGCTCGGCACCCCGTTCCGCGTCGGCATGGGGCAGGTGACGCCGCTCCGGCCGCGCACCCTGCGCCTCGGGCTCGACACGCGCTTCTGACCACCCGATCAAGGCTGCACGCTTTCGGCTCCGTCTGGTTCCACATAGGGACAGAAAAAGGGTCTTCTCCATGCGTACCTGCCTCATGGCGTCCACCGCCATGCTTGCCGTATCTGCCGTGCCCGCCGCCGCGCAGACGAGCATCGCCACCAAGCAGACCGCACCGCTGCGCACCGCCACCGTCAAGGGCGGCGCGGCGGATGCCATCACCATCACCGACAAGGGATCGGTGGAGATCGCCACCGGCACCGCGGTCACGCAGGACAGCCGCAACGCCGTCGTCAACCAGGGCACGATCGCCATCCGCGACGCCAATGGCGCGACCGGCATCGCCGCGACCGCCGGGGGTGGCGGCATCACCAACAGCGGCAAGATCACGCTGGACGAAACCTACAAGCCCGCCGACGACGACAAGGACGGCGATCTCGACGGCCCCTTCGCCAAGGGCAGCGACCGCGTCGCCATCCGCGTCACTGGCGCCTATGCCGGCGACATCACCCATGCGCAGGCCGGCGTCATCACGGTCCAGGGCAATGACTCCGCGGGCATCCGGCTCGACAGCCCGCTGACCGGCAACCTCGTGCACAACGGCACCACCACCGTGACCGGCGACCGCGCGGTCGGCGTGCGCACCGGTGCGGTCACCGGCAATGTCCGGCTCGCCGGCGCGATCGGCGCCACCGGCCTGAACGCCAGCGCCGCGCGGATCGAAGGGCCGGTGAGCGGCCGGCTGGAGGTTCAGGGCACGCTGACCGCGACCGGCTATCGCTCGACCACCCTGCCCGCCTCGGTCGACAAGCTCGATGCCGACGATCTGTTGCAGGGCGGCCCGGCGCTTCTGGTCGCGGACAATGTCTCGGGCGGCATCATCTTCGCCGTGCCCCCGCGCGACGCCAGCCCCAGCGACCGCGACGAGGACAAGGACGGCATCGACGACGCGCAGGAGGGCACCGCCCTCGTCACGTCCTTCGGCGCTGCCCCCGCCGTGCTGGTCGGCGCGGCGGACCGCACGGTCGCGGTCGGCGCGCTTGCCGGGCGCAGCGACGGCTTCGGCATGGTCGTCGACGGCACGATCCAGGCCGGCGGCGTCTACAAGGGCATCACCGCACAGGCTCTCGTCATCGGTGGACAGGGCGGCACCGTGACCGTCGCCGGTGGTCTGGGTGTCGCAGGGCGCGTCGCTGCCGTGGCGAACGGGGCCAGCGCCACTGCGATCCGCATCGGTGCGGGGGCCAGCGTGCCGCAGGTCAACGTCACCGGCACCGTCGCGGCCAATGGCGGCGATACCGCACAGTCGATCGCCACCGCGCTGCGCATCGACACCGGCGCCACCGTGTCGCTGATCCGCAATGCCGGCACGATCCAGGCGACCGCGGGCGGCGCCGATGCGACCGCCATCGCCATCCAGGACGCATCCGGCACCGTCCGGACGATCGAGAATAGCGGCGTGATCGCCGCCACCGGGGGTCTCGCCACCGCCGGACGTTCGGTCGCGATCGATGTGTCGGCAGCCACCGGCGACGTCACCATCCGCCAGTCGGGCGTGGCCGGGGCCGCGATCAACGGCGATATCCGCTTCGGCGGCGGCAACGACACGCTGGATATCCAGACCGGCACCGTCGCCGGCACGCTGCGCTTCGGCGCGGGCAACGACACCATGATATTGGCCGGCACCAGCCGCTTCGCCGGCACCGCCGATTTCGGCGGCGGCGCGGACGTGCTGCGCATCGGCGACACCGCCGGCTTCCGCGGCGCACTCGCCAACGCCGCCGGGCTGGCGGTCAATCTGGGCGGCGGCACGCTTGCGCTCACCGCACCGGCGCGCATCGCCTCGCTTTCCATGGGCGCCAAGGCGACGCTGGGCGTGACGCTGGACGGCACCACGCGCACCACGCCTGCGCTCGACGTGATCGGCGGCGCGAACATCGAAAAGGGTGCGACGCTGGCGGTCGGCATCACCAGCCTGACCGGGGTGGAGGGTCGCCACGTCGCGCTTCGCGCCGGTACCCTCGCCGGGGTGGAGGGGCTGACCCTGTCCGCCACCTCCATCCCCTTCCTGTTCAAGGGGACGCTGACCGCCACTGCGAATCAGGTGAGCGTCGATATCGCGCGCAAAACCACCACCGAACTCGGCCTGCGTCGTCAGACCGCGCAACTGTACGACGCCGCCTATGCCGCACTCGCCACCGATACCGAATTGGGCAATGTCGTGCTGGGGATTGCGGACGGCGCCGTGTTCCGCCGCACTGTCGACCAGATGCTGCCCGACCAGGCCGATGGCACGTTCGAGATGGTGACGATGGGTTCGCGCGCCATCGCCCGCGTCATCGCCGACCCCACCGGCCTGCTGCGCCAGGAGGGCGATTGGGGCTATTGGATCGCGCCCGCTGCGTGGCAGTTGAAGACGGGCAGCGTCGCCAGCGGTGGCTATGACGTGTCGGGCTGGGGCGCGGCCGGCGGCGTCGAGCGCGCCACCGGCATCGGCCATTTCGGCGTCGCCCTCGCCTATCTGGACGGGCGCCAGACGATGAAGGCCAACGCCAACCGCGTAAACAGCGGCCAGTACGAGGCGGCCGGATATTGGCGCGGCAACTGGGGCAGTTTTGCCGCCAATGCCCGCATCTCCGCTGCACGCGTGAACTTCGATGGCGAGCGCCGCTTCCTCGGCACGGCCGGCGCCACCCAGGTCAACCGCCTGGCACGCAGCGACTGGAACGGCGACCTGTTCTCCGCCTCGGGCGCCATGTCCTATGAAATGGGCGGCGAACGCTTCTTCGTCCGTCCTGTCGCCGCGATCGATTACTACCGCCTGAGCGAAAAGGCACATGCCGATCAGGGCGGTGGCAAGGGCTTCGCGCTGCGCATCGACACGCGCACCAGCGACGAGCTGGCCGGCACCGCCAGCCTGGCGGCGGGCATCGATTTCCTTGGCAATTCGCGCAACTGGATGGGTCAGGTCGTCAACCAGAGCTGGTTCCGCGTCGAGGTCGAAGGCGGCCGGCGCGAGATCCTTGCCGGTGAACTCGGCGCCACCACCGGTCAGTTCGAGGGTGGGCAACGCTTCACGCTCGACCCGACGCAGCGCACCAGCGGCTGGATCGGCCGGGTCCGTGCGATCGGCGGCTCCTACGGCTTCCGCCTGGCGGGCGAATTCAACGCCGAGGAGCGGCAGGACGATCTGGCGCTGTCGGTTCGCGGCAGCCTGCTCGTCCGCTTCTGATGGCTCGCGGGATGCGCCGGGATCTTTCTTCAAAGGCGGTCGAGCAGCAGCGAAGCGGCGTCTGACAAGGCAGCTTCGCTGCACGGCGCGGTGCCCCCATCACCGCGCCGGCCGCATTCTCCAAGCACCGCGATCGACCCGAAACGGGTCTGTCACCCATTGTTAAACCTCTGACCTGAATACCTATATTCTCGCCTGATCGTTGTCGCGCGGTCGACATCACCGGCAGATGATTTGGGGGGCTTGGGGTTGGGACGGTTGGATCGCGGAGGTTTCGGCAAGGTCACCGGGCTGCCCCCTGCCGCGCTGGGTCCCGATCGGCGCAGCCCGCTGCTGCACGAACTGGGCGGTCCGTGGGACGCCTCGGCCGGGCCACCGCTGTCGGAGGTACTCAGCCGTGCGCGCATCGGCATTCTGCACCGCGACGTCGATCTGCGCGTCCTGGCCGTCAATGGCTGTTTCTGCGACCTGATCGGGCGCTCCGCCGATGCGCTGGACGGCGTGTCGATGGAGGCTTTCACCCATCCCGACGATGTCGCGCGCAGCAACGCGCTCTACCGCGCGCAACGCGAACGCGCCGAACCCTTCCGCATCGAAAAACGCTATCGCCGCCCCGATGGCAGCGTCGTGTGGTGCGCCGTCCATGTCTCCTTCCTGTGCGATGCGGACGGCCATGTCGCCTCCACCATCACCGTCGCGCAGGACATCACCGCGCAGCGCATCGCCGAACAGGAGTTGCGCGAAAGCGAGGCGCATTACCGCCACACCGTCGAACTCAATCCCCAGATCGGCTGGACCGCCGGCCCGGACGGCGCCATTCAGGCGGCCAGCCCCCGCTGGTGCGACGTCACCGCCAGTGAGCCGGGTGACGCCTTGGGCCATGGCTGGCTGGACGCGGTACACCCCGATGACGTCGCCCGCGCCGTTGCCGCCTGGCATGCCGCCATCGCCAGTGCACAGCCGGTCGATGTCGAATACCGGTTGCGCACCCCGGCGGGCTATCGCTGGTTCCGCTCACGCGCCGCCGCGCGGCTGGACGATCTGGGGCGCGTGGTGCGCTGGTACGGCACGCTGGAGGATATCGACGACCGTACTTTGGCGCAGGAGGCACTGCGCGCCAGCGAGGAACGCTTCCGCCTCGCCGCCCAGGCGGCCGGGCTCGGCATCTGGGACTATGACGCGGTTCGCGACCGCCGCGAATGGTCGCCCGAGTTCAAGGCGATGCTCGGCCTATCCCCCGATGCCGCGCCCGAGGTGGCCACCGCACTCGCGCTCGTCGTGCCGGAGGATCGCCACCTGCTGTCCGCCCTGGTGGAGGCGGTTCGCGCCGGCGACAGCGCCTATCGCTTCGACGTGACGCTGCGCATCCGCCGCGCCGACACGGGCGAGGAACGCTGGATGCGCACCGATGGCTGGCGCATCCAGGCTCCATCCGGCACGCTGGCGCGTGTCCTCGTCACCGTACGCGACGTGACCGAGGAGCGGACGGCGGAGGACCGCATTCGCTGGACCGCCAATCACGACGCGCTGACCGGCCTGCCCAACCGCGCGCATTTCACCATGCATCTCGACGCCGCGATCGAACGGGCCCGCGCCAGCGGTCGTCGCCTTGCGCTCGCCCTGTTCGACGTCGATCACCTGAAGGAAACGAACGACACCATCGGCCATGATGCGGGCGACCGGCTGCTCTCCACCTTTGCCGCCCGCCTTGCCCGGGCGTTGGGCGACGATGCGGTGCTCGGCCGCCTGGGTGGCGACGAGTTCGCCGCCTTCATCCCCCTGGCCCCCGATCAGGACGTGGATGCGGTGGGCGACACCGTGCGTGCCGCCCTGCGCGCGCTCCACGAACCCTTCGCCCATGACAACCACATTCTCGATTGCCAGGCGACCGCCGGCGCCTCGCTATACCCGCGCGACGGCGGCGACACCGCCGACCTGCTGAAGGCGGCGGACATCGCGCTCTATGCGGGCAAGGCGCGGCACCGCGGCACGCTGTCGCTGTTCCGGCCGGAGATGCGCGCGCATCTCCAACGCCGCGCCTCCATGCTCGGCATCGCCCGCGCCGCGGTGCGCGACGCGCGCATCCTGCCCTTCTACCAGCCCAAGGTGTCGCTGCACGACGGCCGGATCACCGGGTTCGAGGCGCTGCTCCGCTGGCATCACGGCCATCACGGCATCCAGGCGCCCGAAACGATCGCCGCCGCGTTCGAGGATTTCGACCTTGCCCCCGCGCTGGGCGAGCGGATGCTGGACGGCGTCATCGCCGACATCCGCCAATGGCTCGCCGCCGGCCTCGATCCCGGTCGCATCGCGGTGAACCTGTCGCCCGCCGAGTTCCGTCACGACAATCTGGTGCAGCGGATCATGGACCGGCTCCACCATGCCGGCATCCCGCCCGAGCGGCTGGAGTTGGAGGTGACGGAAACCGTGTTCCTCGGCCGCGGCGCGGAAGCGGTGGGCACGATGCTGGAGGCGTTCCATGCCGGCGGCATACGCATCGCGCTGGACGATTTCGGCACCGGCTACGCCTCGCTCACCCATCTCAAGGACTTTCCCGTCGACGTCATCAAGATCGACCGCAGCTTTGTCGGCAATCTCTGCGCCGGCTCCGGCGACGCCGCCATCGTCGACGCGATCGTCGGGCTCGGCCGCCGCCTCGGCATGGAGGTCGTCGCCGAGGGGGTGGAGACGCAGGCCCAGGCCGATTATCTGCGCGCCCAGCACTGCCCCTCGGCGCAAGGATTCCTGTTCGGCATGCCGATGACCGCCGCCGCGGTCGCCGACCGGCTCACCCCCGCCGCACCACCTCGCGAATGACGAAATGCGACGCCAGCCGCGTGACGCCGGGCAATTGCGCCAGCGTTTCGCGGTGGATGCGCTCGAAACTGTCGTCGCGCCGCACCTCGACGTGCAGCATATAGTCCGCCTCCCCGCTCATCAGGAAGCATTGCACGATCTCCGGCCGGTCGGCGATCTCCCGCTCGAACGCCGCCATCGTGTCCTGCCGCTGGTCGCGCAGCGTCACGTTGACCAGCACGATCGTCGGACTGCCCCGCGCCGCATGGCTCAGCACCGCCCGGTACCCCGTGATCACCCCCGCCTCGCGCAAGGCCGCCACCCGCCGATGCGCCGCACTGGGCGACAGCCCCACCCGCTCCCCGATCTGCGCACTGGTCAGATCGGCATTCTGCGTCAACAGCGCCAGAATCTTCCGCTCGATCGCATCGCTCATAACGATCCTGCGTTACCCGTCTTGAACGCACATATCATGCAGCGAACATAGCAAGGCGGGAGGAGTTTGCGAGCCTCTCCGATCCTGTTGCCGGTACAGCAATGCGCAACACGTTACAGGAGAGACAAGTCATGCGCGTCGGCGTTCCTAAGGAAATCAAGAACCACGAATATCGTGTCGGCCTCACCCCGCCTTCGGTGGCGGAGCTGACCGCCGCCGGCCACAGCGTCGTGGTCGAGACCGGCGCCGGACGCGGCATCGACTTCGAGGATGCCGATTACGTCGCCGCCGGTGCCACCATCCTGCCGACCGCCGCCGAGGTTTTCGCGGGCGCCGACATGATCGTAAAGGTCAAGGAGCCGCAGGCGGGCGAGATCGCGATGCTGCGCCCCGATCACCTGCTCTTCACCTATCTCCACCTCGCCGCCGACAAGCCGCAGGCGGAAGGATTGATGAAGTCGGGCGCCACCTGCATCGCCTATGAAACCGTCACCGCCCCGCGCGGCGGCCTGCCGCTGCTGAAGCCGATGTCGGAGGTTGCCGGCCGCATGTCGGTACAGGTCGGCGCCCATTATCTGGAGAAGTTCCAGGGCGGACGCGGCGTGCTGCTCGGCGGCGTGCCCGGCGTCGCGCCTGCCAAGGTCGCGATCCTGGGCGGCGGTGTCTCGGGCGTCAACGCCGCGCAGATGGCGGTCGGCATGCGCGCCGACGTCACCATCTACGACATCAGCAACGACCGCCTGGCCGAGCTGGACATGTTTTTCTCCAGCCAGATCAAGACCGCCTATGCCAGCAAGGCGGCGATCGCCGCGGCGGTTCGACAAGCACACCTCGTCATCGGCGCGGTGCTGGTGCCCGGGGCCGCCGCGCCCAAGCTGGTCACCCGCGACATGCTCAAGACGATGAAGCGCGGATCGGTGCTGGTCGACATCGCGATCGACCAGGGCGGCTGTTTCGAGACCAGCCACGCGACCACGCATGAGGACCCGGTGTTCGAGGTGGACGGCGTGACGCATTACTGCGTCGCCAACATGCCCGGCGCGGTCGCCCGCACCTCGACCTTCGCGCTCAACAACGCTACCCTGCCCTTCGCGCTCAAGCTCGCCAATCTGGGTGCCGAGGCGGCGATGCGCGCCGACCCGCACCTCGCCAACGGCCTGAACGTGATGAACGGCAAGATCACCTACAAGGCGGTCGCCGACGATCTGGACCTGCCGTACCAGGCATGGACGGCATAAGGGAACGGATAAGGAACATGTTGGTTGGTCATCGCGAAAGGATACCGATCGCGATGACCGACAATCCCAAGAGCGAACCCTTCTCCAACGCCGAGAAGGACCCGGACGACTGGACCACCGGCGACGAGGCGATGACCGGCGCCCAGGCCAGCTACCTCAAGACGCTATCCGAGGAAGCGGGCGAATCCTTCGACGACACGCTGACCAAGGCGGATGCGTCGAAGCGCATCGACGAACTGCAGGCCAAGACCGGTCGCGGGCAGTAATTCCGGCAGCTTCGGTTAGGGGCGGAGAGTTTCGCGACTCTCCGTCCCTAGCGCCCTGATGCCCGTTCTCGCGAAAACCGAAATCCGAAATGCTGATCATATGGTGAGCGACGGTCTCACGCACGCCGCTTTCCGACCCGCTTCTTCGCACGTTCAGTCCTTTATTCTTGGACCGAGCGGCAGCTTTTCCCAAGATCGCGGATCGAAGTGGCCCGTCCGGATCGCGCTTCCTGCACGACGCATCGTTGTTGATTGTGACTGCAAACGGCCGACAGAATGCGATCTCGAACCCGCAGGTCGATCATTCTGCTTTCCGAAGCACTCGTTGATTCAGCGCACGTTCCCTTTTCCCCGTCGCGCAGCGGCAATTTCGGGAAAGAGCAATCAGGAACAGACTTCGAGAAAGCGGGTGCTCCGGACGACCGCCGGTGCGACGAGCAAGGCAGCGATCTCGCTATGAATTTTCAAACGGGAAACCGAGTGACATGGCTTTCCGGCTTATTATGCATTGCCTCAACAAGGATAGCCGAGCCATCGTCCCTGTTTGAAGCTGTTCGGTTGAGATAGGTCAGCAGAATGGACGAGGATATCCACGCTTCTGCGGTCCGGCTTCAACTGCTCGCAACACGCATGCTCAGGCTCGCACGGTCGGCCCATGCCGACCACAAGCTTACCAGCGCGCAATACTCAGCCATGTCGGTTCTGCATGAGCGCGGGGCTCTACCACTAGGTGAGCTGGCGCGGGCTGAACGTGTGTCGCATCCTACGATGAGCCGGATCATTGGTGGCCTAGTACGACTAAGCCTCGTTGCCCGGCCCCCCGAGGCATCCGACCGACGGCTCCGCCATGTCGCGCTTACGCCCGAGGGCCGCGTCCTGTACGAGCAAGTCGCCTCTAACCGCGTTGCGATGATGGCCGCTATCATTGCGCAGCTAACGCCCGCAACGCGGGCCGACGTCCTCGAAGTAGTCACACGGGTCGTCAGCGACCTTGAAGATGGCCTTGGTCAAGATTGACGAAGCGATATCGGTAGCTATGCTACGGACCTGCACCAATAGGTGGAGGCGTAGATGCGCAAGCGGTGGGTCTCGGGGATTTTGACAGGGGTCGGGCTGACCGGGCTTTATCTGTTCAACGCATCATGGCTGGCTGCTTCACCGGAAGGGCGCCCGAACATCCTCGCTCATCGAGGCGTGCATCAAACGTTCGATCGGACAAACCTGGGGAAGAATGACTGCACCGCCATCCGGATGCGTCCTCCGACCAATCCATTCATCGAAAACACCATCGCGTCGATGCGAGCCAGCTTCGATCTTGGCGCAGACCAGATTGAACTGGATGTTCATCCCACTACGGACGGCGAATTCGCCGTGTTTCATGACTGGTCGGTTGAGTGCCGCACGAACGGCAAGGGCGTGACACGTGAGTTGAGCATGACCTACCTCCGCACGCTCGACCTTGGTTATGGCTATACGGCGGATGGAGGCAGAACCTACCCGTTTCGCGGCAAATTCGTAGGGCAGATGAAAACGCTCAACGAGGTGCTGGCTACGTTTCCGAACAGACGCTTTCTGATCAACATTAAAAGCAACGACCCGGACGAGGCCGACCAGCTTGTCGGATACCTCAAGGCGAGAGGATTGGAGGCCAATAAGCGCTTGAGCATCGTCGCTAGCGATAGGGTTTTGGATCGGGTCCGAGCCATAGCTCCGCACTTTAGGGTGCTCTCGGTTGATCGAGCGAAAGCATGTTCCTTGAAATACATAGCCGTCGGCTGGAGCGGTCATGTTCCTGAAAGCTGTCGCCATGGCACGATTGGCATTCCTATCAACATGCGTTGGGCATTCTGGGGATGGCCGAACCGTTTTCTACAGCGAATGCGAGATGCGGATGTCGAGGTTATAGTGGCGGGGCCGATCGGCAGCAAAAGCGGCGATCCTGGCATTACCGATCCTGCTCAACTCAGGGCAATTCCGGATCGATATGATGGCAGTATAATGACCGACGACATCGAAAAGATTGGCCCTGCGGCATTGCGGCGCTGGCCGCGATAGCCCGTTATGCCGATTACTGTGGCCACACAGGCCTTCCCCCAAGCCCCACAGATCAAGTTTCGGCAATGCATTCGGCTTCCCGGTATTCGAA